>JAOACW010000007.1 GCA_026417625.1 Syntrophales bacterium
AGATGTGTATAAGAGACAGATTCTGCACCAAGAGGTAAACGCTATGTCGCAGTGGCTAATCGCCGTACAATGGCCTCGTTCCTCATGGAAACAGAAGAGGAGATAAGAAGGCTCTCTTATTTTTTTCCCCGCGAACAAATGAAAGTTCTGCTTCCTTTGTGGTACGAGGGAGTGGTATACCAGTTGACCACTATGCCACCGGAGATTATGACCAACAAATGGATATACGATTCTTTCCCAGAACTCAGACCGGCAATGCTAAAATCCTTAGCAAAACAGCGGGTAACTGCTATTCATGCCCTCTCACCTGAGGTAAGAAAAATCACGCCGAGTATCATATACAACGCATCTAACATCATGAACTACGTATACTTCAAAATACTCGAGGATCATCTTCATTTCGACTACGTATCCCCCTACCACAAAACAGCGTTCATTTATGAGGGAAGTTCACTGGCAAAACTGACGGAGAGGCTCCACGAAAACAGTCATGAGGGTGACAGAACAATCATAGATCTATGGTCCGTTCACCTCAATTTGGTAAACTGGTACGAATGGAGATCTTTTGACGTGGCATAACTTTTTTAACAAAAGGTACGTTCCGACAAAGAGGGAAAAATGAAGAGAATAAAGTTATCATCAGTCCTTTATGTTTTTACCATTATCTGTGCACTTTCCTGCGGAGGACCCCAGGAAAAACCAACTAAAGAAGGATCAAAATGGATCATGAAGCTTGCCACAATGACCCCAATGTCACACACATACAACCAAGGGGCTTTAAAATTCGCAGAACTTATTCGAGAGCGAACAGGGGGTCGCATAGAAATCGTACTCTACCCTGATGGTCAGCTTGGGAAGGGTGAAAGGGAAATCTTGGAAACCGTTCAACAGGGAACAATAGACATCTATGTAGGCTCAACAGGTCCCCTCGGTGGATTTAACAGTTCCATAGGCATTTTGGATATTCCCTTTTTATTCCTAGACCACACACATGTAGATAAGGTGCTTGACGGCCCCATAGGGAGACAACTACTAGACAGTTTAGAAAAATCTGGATTCAAAGCACTGGCTTTCTGGGAAAACGGCTTTCGACATCTCACGAATTCAAAAAGACCAGTGAAAACTCCCGCTGATGTCCGAGGTCTCAAAATAAGAACTATGGAAAACAAAATTCATCTTACTGCCTGGAAGGCCATTGGCGCAAATCCTGTTCCCATGCCCTGGGGTGAGGTGTATACAGCTCTGCATCAGAAAACGATAGATGGACAGGAGAATCCCATCGCTGTAATCCACTCTTCGAGGTTAAACGAGGTTCAGAAATACCTGACCCTAACCCAACATGTGTACTCTCCTGCTGTAGTTATTGTAAGTGCAAAAAAATGGCAGGCTATGAAACCCGAAGACCAGGACATATTCCTCAAAGCAGCTTTAGAAGTGGCACCTTACCAGCGAAAACTGGGGCGCGATAATGAGGCAAAACAAATAGAGGAATTAAAGCAGAAGGGGATGCATGTTATAGAAATTGACAAAACTCTATGGCGTAACGCAATGTCATCGGCGCTCGCTGAATATGAAAAACAATTCGGAAAAGAAAACATCCAAGCCATTGTAAATACACGTTGATCAAAGAAAAAAGGCAGTGGCGCACCTTTTATTCCGTCTCAACTCGTTAGCTATCCGTTTTGCCGATTTTGCAACAGTTATCTTTCTATCCCTAATCGCCATTCTTATACCAGGTGAAGTATTTTGCCGTTACATACTAGGTACGATGCCAGCATGGTTCGGAGAACTGGCTGTTTTCTCTCTCGTATGGCTCACTATGATGGGAACCGCTTCAGCTTTCAAAAGAGGGTACCTAATAGCTATGGAATTTCTGGTAAAAAAACTACAACCGGGAGTTCGCAACACAATCCTTACAATTTCTCTGATTTTCACAAACCTTTTCTTTGCTATCATGACATACTTCAGCGTTCACCAAACCTTGATTAACTGGCATCAGAAATCACCAGCCCTGGGAATCCCGATGGCCTTTCCTTACAGTGCACTTCCCATTGGGTTTGGAATTATGTTTTCCGTATCGTTGGAAATCCTTTTAACCAATAACTTCAAGAAAAATCACCAAGAATATCCCTCTGCTGAAACCTCTGGAACATGGAACTGATCCTTTTTCTCATCTCCTTTCTCTTATTCCTCCTCCTAGGTATCCCCATTGCTCTTACCCTTGGGGCAGCCTCACTCATCTACATACTTGTCCAAAAAGAAATCTCACTCACCCTTCTTACCCAAACAACCTTCGCCGGCATAGCTTCCTTTCCCCTCCTTGCCATCCCACTTTTTATCCTCTCCGGTCATCTTATGCATGCCGGCGGTTTAACAGAGGATCTCGTCCGCTTTTCAAAAGTCATCCTGGGACACATAAGGGGCGGATTGGGTTTAGCCACCATTCTTGCCAGCGCAGTATTTGCTGCCATTTCAGGATCCGCCGTTGCTACAGCGGTAGCCATTGGTACTGTAATGATACCAGCTATGAAAAAACAAGGATATGACGAAGAACTCTCCGCAGGTGTCACTGCTACTGCCTCTTGTATGGGACCCTTAATCCCACCGAGCATACCCTTTATCATTTACGGAATCATCACTAACGTGTCCATAGCCTCTCTATTTGTAGCAGGAGTATTGCCAGGTTTACTTCTCGGTGCTTCACTTATGCTGTACATGATCCTCGTAGCTCGCACACGGGGTTACCCCCGCCATGAGAGGGCAACTATAAAAGAAATCATCAATGTCACTTCCCAATCCCTTCCATCTCTTGCAATGCCAGTTGTAATTGTGGGTGGAATCATCGCTGGAATATTCACACCAACCGAAGCTGCAGGCGTAGCTGTCACACTTGCCCTGATAACAGGTTTTCTAATCCACAGGCGGCTTAGGCTGAAACAACTTCCCTCAATAATTCTCAAATCAGGTGTGGAATCATCTGTGGTACTCATCCTCCTGGGGCTCTCTGAACCTTTTGCGTGGATAGTGGCAGTTGAACAACTTCCCAGCAAAATCACCGAGCTTATTGTCCCGTACTCGTCTAATCCGTACGTGTTTCTCGTTCTCGTCAACATAGTTTTACTCCTCATCGGAGTACCCATAGAAACAGCGCCGGCGTTAGTTATAATGGCCCCTATGTTGGCACCCATTGCGGAAAAAATGGGCATAGATCCATTACACTTTGGAGTCGTTGTGTGTTTCAATCTCGTGTTAGGACTAATAACACCGCCGGTGGGAGCTGTACTCTTCTCCATATGCGGTATTTCAGGACTTTCACTGGAACGTTTAACCCGGGGTATATCCATACCTTTTTTAATTGCCGTTGGGGTACTCCTTACGGTGACTTTCCTACCACCCCTCAGCACCGCGCTTCCAAATCTCATCT
Source organism: Syntrophales bacterium (assembly GCA_026417625.1). NCBI lineage: Bacteria > Pseudomonadati > Thermodesulfobacteriota > Syntrophia > Syntrophales > Syntrophales bacterium. Next base: position 3,425 of record JAOACW010000007.1, read on the forward strand.
TCAAAAGGTAAATGTAAAACTAACCCCCCACACAAGAAACGAACTTTCTCTGTCAGCAAACGCTGTGTCCTGCTGAATACTTCTCTTTTTCATATCGTTTTTCGCATCATGGCACAGGGGAAAAACATAAGACACTTGGGGGGTCACAGTAATCCAGTCTACAGGTTTCACAGGTAAGGATATCGATACAACCCCATCATGGAAGTTTCGGTAATGGTCATTCTTTGATCCATCGGGCCTCGTATCTGTTCCATCATCGTTTATCCTACGTCTTTCATCATCCTGACTGATGAGATAGCTACCCGAGGCGGCTAACCTCAGAGACACAGTCTTCGATAGATCAAAGGTGTGAGACAGCTCCATCAAAATATACCACCTCTGGGAACTATCGAAACTCCTTGAAATACTCAAATAAGGGTTCAGATAGGTGTTAATACCAAACGCCAAAGTGAAGTCTTGATCATCCTTCTGCCCTGAGCCTGCGTTTGCATAATAAGTATACGTGGCAGAACCACGGACGATACCCCATGTTCGCTCGTAAGAGAGTTTAATATCCGTCTCTGTCCATTTCTGTCTAGTATCTCCCTTCTTCGTTGAAGTCTCCTCCAAATAGGGTTTGGTGTCGAGGTTGCCCCATACTACGACACTCCATGGAGCGTAGGAGAACTTCAACTGAGGCTGAATAACCAAGCTATGCCGTGACAGCTCATCTCCGTTGGAAACATACGCATTCAACATCGCAACTGTAATTTCTGTTGTTGGTTTAACCTTACCCTCCGTTTCTGCATGAACTAAACTCTCGTAGGGAACGAGGGAACATAAAATTAAAAACAAAAGAATCCTAATACAACCTACTCTCATGTACATGCCTAAAACCTCCACAATTTTTCACTATCTCGTTTGCAAGACAGATGCCGAGGGAAAGAAGCAGATCAATTTTTTCTTGAAAATAATTCGGGCGTTCCTTTAATACATTTTTATGTTAAACTTAGCAAAAAAATTAAACTTCTTCATTAACACTCATCTTGAGTTTTTCGGCCGCATTCAGAATACCCTTGCGGAACTTTGGGATATTCTTATAGATGCGGTGGAAAACTTCATCGATAACGGAGATACAAATCAAGCTGCAGCTATATCACTGTATGCACTTCTCTCACTTATCCCCCTTATCATTCTTTATTTGATAATGGCAGCACACTTCTTTGGAACCCAAGAGGCATTACAGCAACAGATTTTGGAAGGTATGCGCAATGTAATACCCCAAATCTCAGAAAATCTTCTAAAAAGCCTCGGAGATATACAACAGAAAGAAAAGGCTCTGGGTTGGATAGGAATCGCATCGCTCTTGTGGTTTTCCGCAATGATATTTGGCTCAATGGAAACAGCACTAAATATAACCTTCCGTTCACACAAAAAAAGAAACTATCTTCTATCTAAAGCTTTGGCAGTGGTAATGATTCCCACGGTTATGACAATAGGGATGATAAGCTTTGCAATTACAAGTATTATTCTTGTAATTACTCAGCATCCTGTCCTCACTAACGAACTTACTCCCCTCCTTCCACCGATGCAGCGTATGATCATCAAGTACTTAGTCCCCTATGCAATTATGGTAACTTTTTTCACGATTATTTACAAAACTGTCCCTACAGTCCATATTCCTTTCAAAGTGGCCCTGCTGGGTAGCGCAATTTTTTCCTTGCTTACAGAAACAGCCAAACATCTCTTCACGTGGTATGTCGCTAACTACACACGGTATAGCATTATCTTCGGCTCCTTGGAAACCATTGTAATACTAATCATATGGGTCTTCTACGCAGGTATCATCTTCCTTTTCTGTGCTGAGTTTATGTCTTCATACATTAGACAGAATACGATAATGCTTGAAAGGGCGCTCATAAAAAGCAGGGCTAAAGGTTTGCGAATCAACGAGAGACTTTTAAAGAGGTTCGGTCGAATTTATCCCAGAGGTACCTACATATTTCATGAAGGCGATACAGGAAACGAAATGTATTACATCATTTCGGGAAAGGTCGGGATAGAGAAACAAGCAGGTCATGTCAAAAAGTTACTGATGGTCCTTGAGAGGGGACAATACTTTGGTGAAATGGCAGCCTTTGTAGACACTCCACGTACCGCATCTGCCGTCGCCCTTGAAGACACTTCTCTGGCCATTTTTCACCACGATATCGTAAAAAATCTTTTAAAGGAAAATGAAGAGATATCAATGCTGATGCTTAGGGAGTTTTCCGTCCGCCTGAAAAACACCAACGAATCTTTAGAAACAGCCACAAAAGAATGGATAAAAACCCTGACACTTTTGTTCTTAACGTATGTTCCCGTTCCTACCCGACTGGATTATATTGTCACAAAAATTACAGCGCTTACGGGAAGAGACGGAGATGATATTGAAGCCATCTTGTGGGAACTCCACGGTAAGGGAGTATTGACTATAGACAACAATGTAATAACGCAGATCAACAAGGAAAAAGGATGGGAGGTTGTGGCAGAGAGAATCTAATATTCGTAAAATGACATGAATCCTGAGAACAAATCTCCTTCAGCAGATCCTTGGCACTAACTCCCCAACGGGAAGATCTATCTCTCGGAATCCACCGAATCTTGATCGAAGGAGTAGCCGGCCTCGACCCTTGCCCTTCACCACACCCACCACAGTAGCTTCTCTGCCGTATTCATGGGAGCGCATAACATCCATAACTTTTTCCACATCGGGATAAGGGCAGAACATTACCACCCTACCTTCACAGGCTAAAAATAAAGGATCAAACCCCAAAAGTTCACAGACACCTTTCACATGGTCTCTTACAGGTATACATTCCTCCTGCAACTCCAGTACAACATCCGCTTGCTTGGCAATTTCCGCCAGCACAGCTCCCAAACCGCCCCTCGTGGGATCACGCATGAAATGGACATCCACACCGGAACGCAGGATGCTGCTAATTAAGCCATTCAGAGGAGCAGAGTCTGAAAGTATATCGGCGCTTATGCCGAGCTCGCGTCTTTTACACAGAATGGCTGCACCGTGGTCTCCCACTGGACCACTTACAATTATTACATCCCCTTCAGAAATGCGCTCCACTGATAGGTCAATCCCAGGTTCAACAATACCCACTCCCGACGTATTAATAAAAATACCATCCGCACTTCTTCTCGCTACAACTTTTGTATCACCTGTTACAATAACCACACCCGCCTTTTTCGCCGCTTCCGCCATCGATGTGACTATGCGTTGAAGATCATCCATAGGAAACCCTTCTTCGATGATGAACCCCGCACTAATCGCCAGAGGGATACCTCCGCACACCGCTAAATCGTTCACCGTACCAAAAACAGCAAGAGAACCAATATCTCCTCCGGGAAAAAATATGGGATCCACAACATAAGAGTCTGTCGTGAAACAGAGCTTTACATCTTTAACCTCGATCAGCGCACTGTCATCCAGTCTTTCCAGTGCAACATTTCTAAAAACAGGAAGAAACAACTCCTTCACCAGCTCATGACTTAACAAACCGCCACTACCATGCTCGATAAGCACTCTTCTATGTTTTTTCATGCGAAAAGATCCCTCTTCTTCAGTATAGACGCACCGACAACTGCCTGACCAAAAGATATACCACCATCGTTTATGGGCACATCTCTGTTAGTATGGACTTCAAAGTAGCAACGTCGCAAGATCTCTACCATCTCTCCCAAAAGGATTTTGTTCTGAAAACATCCACCACTTAGAACCACCGTGCTGATACCTGTTACATCCCTGATTATTTTTGCCATAGCGATAAAGGCATCAACCAACGTTAAGTGAAATGCGGATACCACAATCGATGGATCTTCACCTAAAAGCACGTCTTCAGCAAGAGCACGTATCAATGGACGGATATCGAGGATCTTCCTATCCGCATCGTCAATAACAACATTGAAAGGATAACGTTTTGTCACACCTGGTTTAACTAAACTCTGAAGTTCCATAGCCGCCTGTCCTTCGAAAGTCATTGTCTTTCTGATTCCCACTACAGCAGCGACAGCATCGAAAAGACGCCCTAAACTGGTTGTTTCCGGTGCGTTGAATCTACTACGCATCATACGATCAAAGACATTTAGATCCAAATCGGAGTTCACCAATTTCAACCTTCTGACCACATTTTGCCAATCTTGCTCGAAACTCTCGTGGAGCACCCCCAGTGCACATCTCCAAGGCTCCTTTACCGCTCTTTCCGCACCAGGCAAACAAAAGGAACTTATATGCCCTACCCTCTTGTACCTCGCACAATCGGCCACTAAAAACTCTCCTCCCCATATTTTCCCATCATCACCGTACCCAGTTCCGTCCATTGCCAAGCCTATAACTGTGCCAAATAATCCGTTTTCAGCCATAGCACTTACAACATGGGCGTGGTGATGCTGCACATGGATCACACCCTTGCAGGGTAACTCCTCAGCGAAACGGGTCGTCCAATACCCAGGATGGAGATCACAGACTACAAATTCAGGAGAACATCCAGCAATACGTTCCATTAACCTAATGTTCTCGACAAAAAAATCCCTAGCCTCAGGTGTCTCGAGATCACCAATATGGGGACTAATATAGGCTTTATCGTCCTTGAGAATACAAAGCGTAGACTTTAAGTGTCCACCTAAAGCAAGTACACTGGGGAAGGATTGTTTCAGTACAATAGGTTTAGGTGCCCATCCTCTTGAGCGCCGAACAAGAATTTTATTAGACCCAGCAAAAGCCTCTACAGAATCATCGCACCTGACAAGAATGTCTCTGTTGTGTAACAGGAAAAAATCAGCAATGTCACGCAACCTAGAAATAGCTTCCCTGTTACCAATGCATATCGGCTCGTCTACCCTATTGCCACTCGTCATCACCAGAGGAACCCCAATGCGTTTCAAAAGCAAATGGTGAAGTGGTGTATAGGGCAACATAACGCCCAGGTCGGGAACACCTGGCGCCACTGAAGGTGCCACAAAAGATCCGTCTTTCCTGCCACACAAAACAATAGGCCGTCTGGGTGACACAAGAGTATCCTTTTCCAACTGGCTCAGTTCCACAATCCTCCTTGCCATTTCTAAATCTTGAACCATTATAGCGAAAGGTTTTTCCTCCCTATTCTTTCTGAAACGAAGTCGTCGCACCGCGTCTTCTGATGTTGCATCCACAGCAAGATGAAATCCCCCCAAACCTTTAACTGCTACACAGTATCCTTTCCGCAACTTTTCCACCGCCCCACCGATCGGGTCATTACGAAAATAAAATATTTCACCACCATCCTTATCTGCCAACCACAATCTGGGACCACAAATGGGGCAGGCATTTGGTTCTGCATGAAATCTCCTATTTACGGGATCCATATACTCGGAAAGGCAGTCGTTACACAGATGAAAACAGCCCATAGAGGTGTTGGGACGATCGTATGGTATATCACGGATAATGGTTAAACGGGGACCACAATTTGTGCAATTTATGAAAGGGTAAGCATACCGCCTATCATGAGGATCTTCCAATTCCCTGAGGCACTCATCGCAGATCGCAATGTCGGGCGAGATGATAACTTCCTTCTCCCCTTCACTGTCACTCTCGATAATTTTAAAAGTCTCTTCACCAACAGCATCTAAATCATGAGAGTCTACACGGGAAACCTCCGCTGCTGGGGGCAAATGCGCCATTACATCCTCGAAAAAACTAACTATACTTCCTTCCGAACCTTCAACCTCGAGAACAACGCCCTCAGGTGTGTTGCGCACAAATCCATGAAGCTTATGCTTTCTTGCCATCCTGAACAAATACGGGCGAAAACCAACACCTTGAACGATTCCAAAAAAAACGTACCTTTTCCGTTTGCGATCATGACCCATTTTTCCTGAAATCCGCGACCCTGCTTTTAAGCCAGCTTGTCCAGTTATCCAGACCAATACCTGTCTTACAGGAAACTTCGAATATACTTAGTTCGGGATTCACAGCCAGAGCTCTCTTTTTAGCCAATTCCAAATCAAAATCCACGTAGGGTATAAGGTCCATTTTATTTATTATCATCACGGATGATTCTTTAAACATCAGTGGATATTTAACGGGTTTGTCAGCCCCTTCGGGTGTACTGAGGATCATAACCTTTATATTTTCTCCCACCCGAAATTCAGCAGGACAAACGAGGTTACCAACATTCTCTATAAAAAGTAGGTCTAAATTATCGAGATCTAAGATAGGCAAAGCCTCCCTTGTCATATTTCCATCAATGTGACATGCACCGTGGGTGTTGATCTGAACTACAGGTATACCCAGGGCAGCAATCCTATCCGCATCAACAGTACCCTGAATATCTCCTTCAATAACAGCCAACCGGTAATCACTACGAAGGGCTGCAATGGTTCTCTCCAAAAGGGATGTCTTCCCCGCACCGGGAGAACTCATAATGTTCACCACATAGATACCTTTCTCATCAAAAAGCCTCCTATTCTCCAGGGCGATTCTGTCATTCGCCTCCAGAATGTTTCTCACAACTGTAACCTTCATCGGAATCTTTCCTCCAAAAAATTTTACGAGCTCTACTCACGGTTCATACCATACCTGTAAAAAGCTGCACACGTTCCCTCACTGGAAACCATACAAGGCCCCACAGGATTAGCGGGCGTACAGAACTTCCCAAAAAGTTTGCACTCTTTCGGTGTTACAATTCCTTTCAACACCTCTCCACAGGAGCACCCTGGGGGTTCCACGCTCTCAAGTGGAGGTACGGAAAACCTCTCCAGCGCATCGTAGTCCCGGTACACATCCTTTATACGCAATCCACTCCCTCCAATCATACCTAGACCCCGCCATTCGGCATCACAGGGAACAAAAACCTCATTCATAAGCATACGTGCTTTTAAATTGCCCTCTCTCTTTACAGTTCTCTCGTACTGAACAGCCACTTCGAATCGGCCACTAAGTATTTGTTTGAGAAGCATAAGAATCCCCTCAACAATATCAACCGGCTCGAATCCTGTAATAACTGCGGCTCTTCTTACCTGGGGGATCACGTCATACGCCGCTACTCCAGTTATAACACTCACATGGCCGGGACAAAGAAAACCATCAATGGATAATGACGGATCATCTAAGAGTGCCTTAATTGCCTGAGGAATCGTCTTATGAATGGAAAAAACAGAAAGGTTACGCACATCCTTTTTCTTCGCGGTAATAATCGCGGCTGCCACAGCAGGAGCTGTTGTTTCAAAACCTATTCCTAAAAAAATGACCTCCCTTCCCGGATTATCTCTCGCAATCTGAACTGCATCAAGTGGTGAAGCCACAACCCTAACATCAGCTCCCTCTGCGCGTAGATCTTGAAGACACCTTCCCCCAGTGCCAGGTACCCTGAGCATATCTCCAAAAGTCGTGAAAATTACACCCGGCAACCCGGCAAGATAAAGGGCCGTGTCCAGATCCGCAGCAGATGTCACACATACCGGACAACCAGGACCAGAGATAAGGCGGACATTCCGAGGCACAAGACGACGAAGTCCCCAACGACCCATTGCATGAGTGTGAGTACCACAGATCTCCATAATAGTTACATTACCGGCAAGCCTTTCAGCCAGAAAGGAAACACTCTTTAGGAGTCCGTGAACGAGTTCAGGATCTCGATAACATTCAATATACTTCATTTTCTATGATTTCCTTAAGAAAGGCGAGTTTTTCCATAGCCACATCTTCATCAAGCCGCTGAATTGCATAACCCGCATGACAGATAAGATAATCACCCACCTTTACAGGTTCATCAAGGAGATCGAGTGATACCTCCCGTTTAGATCCAAACACCTCAATTACAGCCATGTTTTCTTCATTGATGCTTATAACCCGACCTGGGATGGCAATGCACATCTTTTAAACCTCCTTCTAATATCCGCCCATCATTCTACCTCTAACTCGAGCAATTTCAACTCCTCCATACCTTTAACTAGAAGCACCTCTCTACTACCACATTTCGGACAAACCAGATCAGAACTCTCCATCTCCATTTCCCTCTCACAGGGGAAACAATACAAAGAAGCAGGTAAAATATCGATATCGATCCTCGCCCCCTCTGCAATACTGTCTCTGGCACGGATCTCAAAGGCAAAACGCAACGCATCTGGAACAACGTGAGAAAATCTTCCCATTGAGAGACGCACCACCTTCACACACTTAAAGCTTTCTCTCCTAGCATATTCTTCCACGATATCCAACAAAGATTCTACCAAAGAGAGCTCATGCATCTCTTCTTACCGGGTATACCTCGTATCTCGCTAACTCTTTCAAAAGGAGTTCCTCCATCTGGGGGAATTTTTCCCACATCAAAGGGCTCATGTCCATACCCATCTCGTGGATATTAACAGGGACGATACACAGAAAAATGACCGTGGGTGCCTCGCCCAGCATTTCCGCTTTACACAACACATCCAAAAATTGAACTTCATGTGCGGAAGTAGGTGGGGGTAACCTAGGTTCCAGTTCGGCAAGCGTAAAACGGTATATAGAACCTGGCTCATCATCGACCTTCAACGCATCTATAACAATGAGGTTTTCGCAATTGCATATAGGATCCAGAAGCGCATAGGCCATAACTCCACCTTCAATTATCTCTACACCTTTGGGTAAACTCCATCTCTGCTCAAACCACTTCACAAAATGGACACCGAAACCATCATCTTTGAGAATAACATTGCCTAACCCAAGAATGGTAATTCTTTTCTTTTCAGACATACGCACCGTACAAACAAAAGAGGGAGAACTTTTCATTCTCCCCCCTGAGTATAATTAAAAGGCGATAGGAACCTAAACCCGCATTAATGTCCCTCTTTTTTAAACATATAACCACTCACCATAGAAGATAGAGTCCCTTCTTTAAGAACAGCATCATACCAGAAGGCCATGTACACGTGCACCACAATAAAAAGCACAAAACACCACGTCAGAATATGGTGTATGTACCTGACCATCGCCAGTCCACCTAATAGTACCTCCACTGGCTTTAGAAGTGTGTAGACAAATGCAGTGATGCCAGCATGGTAACTCGCCCCCATGAGTATGAGACCCGTTATAACAATGAGAAATATCAGACCAAAAAGCCCCAAGTATGCCAGTGATTGCATTGGTCCGTAAAGACCCCTGTGTGGTGGGCCTTTTTTCTCCAGAAGAAGGTAAAACCTTATCTGATGAACAAGATCTTGAAAATTCAGGAAAGCGAGGAGATCTTTCCAGTCAGCTCGGTAGCGAGAGAAAAAAGCGAGGTAGACCCTCCAGATGAAGAGAAAAGTGAGCAAAACACCGAAGAAAAGATGCCAGAATCGTATCTCACCAACGGAGAACTTCAACCATGTCTCTCCTGGCTGAACCGTCACCGGGTAAGCTATCAAGAAACCGGTCCCAATCAGCACAAATATGGATACAGCCATGGCCCAATGGTTAATACGCATAGCCACAGTCCAATGTTTCTGCGGTACTACGTGATGTCCCATAGCATCCTCCTTAACACACCTTAAACTTCCTAACATCGCCGTTGGGTTCAATTATATGTACAGCACAAGCCATACACGGATCGAAGGAATGAATAGTGCGCAGAATTTCCAGAGGTTGATCTGCCTTCGCCAGTCTTATCCCTATCAGCGATTCCTCATATGGTCCCCGTTTCCCATTCCTATCCCTGGGTGAACAGTTCCAAGTAGAGGGAACCACAGCCTGATAGTTGGCTATCTTGAAGTTCTTAATCCTGATCCAATGACTCAAAGCTCCCCGAGGTGGCTCAGTCATGCCTCTACCCTGCCCCTCCCTTGGGACCTCGCAATATGTCCAGGTTCTGGTATCCCCTTTCTTTATGTTGGACACAAGTTCATTAACCCAGGACTCAAGCTGGTCGGCAACGAGTTTCGTTTCGATCGCTCTAGCTGCCGTTCTCCCCAAAGTGGAGAAAAGAACTTTCGGAGGCAACCCTGTTGTTTTAAGGGTTTCATCCACTAGAGGTTTTATTCTCTTATCACCCGAGGCGTAACCTACTATCATACGGGCCAAAGGACCGACTTCGCATGGTTCATTTGCATAGCGTGGAGCTTTGCACCAACTGTACTTTTCATCGCCTCTCAAGTAGCCATCCTTATCTAGACCTGTGTATTTTGGAATCGTCGTTCCATCATAGGGATGCAAAGGTTCCTTTCCTTCATACCAGGAGTGGGTAACCTCTTCTGTCATCAACTTCTCATCAAAAGACTCTACTTTGCTCAAATCTCCATTCTTCACCACACCCCGGGGGAAAAGGAACGTCGACATGTCGTCGTCCAGAGGGAACCCACCCACGCAAAGATAGTTCTTCACACCACCACCAATGCCTGCCAAACCCTCATCCTTGTAATACTTCGCTGCCAGTATAACATCTGGAATGTAGGCACGCTCCACAAAATCTTTCACCTCTTTTGCGCGGAACAGGAATTCACCCAACCGGCTGGGGTTAAGGGCATCCAGAACACAAGTCACACCACCAACAACAAGATGCTGTGGGTGCGGATTTTTACCACCGAAAATTGCCTGTGCCTGAGCAGCTACCTTTGATATCTGAAGAGCATCCAGATAATGGGATGCAATTACGAGATTCGCTTCAGGGGGTAATTTGTAAGAAGGGTTACCCCAGTACGCATTGGCAAATGGCCCCAGCCTGCCAGATTTAACAAACCGGGTCAAACGCTCCTGCACTGATTTATAGTGCGTGGCAGAACAATTCCATGGATTTGGATGAATGCTCCGTGCTAACTCCTCTGCAGCTTTGGGATTAGCTTTAAGGGCACTGACAATGTCCACCCAGTCAAGGCCGTGTAGGTGGTAGAAGTGCATAATATGATCACCAAGATACCAGATACCCTGCGTAAGATTTCTTATTATGCGGGCATTGGTGGGCGGTTTCACGCCAAAGGCATCTTCACAAGCCATGATACTTGCCTCGTAGTGCACGTACGTACAAACACCGCAGAATCGTTGCACAATGAGCCCTGCATCCCTCGGATCTCTTCCCCGGAGTATCGTTTCAATACCTCTCCAAAGGGTGATGCTACTCCACGCATCCTTTATCGTATTGTTATTATCCAATTCCACCTCAATTCTCAGGTGGCCCTCAATTCTCGTTACAGGATCGATTATCATTCTCTTTGCCATGGCTCACCTCCTGGTAGATTATCCCTTTTAATGTTTCTCTTCTTTCTCTTCCTCATCTTTTCGGCGCACCGCAGTGAGCACACCGTGCGCTGCTACACCAGCCACAGTAGCTGCCGTCAGCAGTAACCCGATATTATCCACCGTCCGTTCACCCCCACCGATGGTAGCTTCGTGAACAGGCTTCTCATAGGGAGCCATGGTATCCCAGAAACCTGTCTCCGTACATCCTATGCAACCGTGACCAGCCATAACCGGCCACGAGATGTGATCATTGAAACGGAGATGAGGGCAGTTGGCATACGTGTATGGACCTTTACAACCTACCTTGTACAAACACCACCCTTTCCTTGCACCCTCATCACCCCACTGCTCCACAAACTCACCGGCATCATAATGAGGTCGTCTTTCGCAGAAATCATGTACCCGTTTCCCATATGCCCATAGCGGTCGCCCCTGATTGTCAAGGGGTGGCATACTACCGAACATTATGAAATAGAGTAACGTTCCTGTGAAATTCACCGTGTTAGGAGGACATCCCGCTATATTAACTGTAGAAATGCCCAATGCCTTTGCTGCCCCCACTGCGTCGGTAGGATTGGGTCGCGCAGATGGGATCCCTCCCCACACAGCACAAGCTCCGAGGGCTATATTTGCCGCTGCCTTTGCAGTAACCTTCTTTCCTATAGCCAATCCCGTTTCTCCTTTTGGCCCGAGGCGGAGATACTGGCCACCCATTCCCCTAGGTATGGCCCCTTCGATCACACAAACATATTTGCCAGCGAAGTGTTCCATTGCATCTTCCAAACATTTCTCTGCCTGGTATCCTGCCGCAGCCATAATTGTTTCATGGTACTCCAGAGATATAGTTTCCAGTAGTATATCATCCACATTTGGATAAGATGAACGCAAGATCGCTTCACTGCAACCCGTACATTCTGCAAAGTGGAGCCAGATTACCGGCAAGCGGCTGAAATTCTCCGCTGCTCTTGCCACCATTGGTTTAAACACAGGTGGCAACATTAAAGCGGCCGTCATAATACCTGTCCATTTGAGGAAATCCCTTCTAGAAATACCCCTCTCCCTGAGCAGTGCATGGAAGTCTTCCCTGGGTTCAGGATACTCCCTCTCAAATTGATCCATTCGCACCTTACACTGCTCTAACAAACGGTCATAATGCTCTCTTACGATTTTTTCATAATCACCCATAAAAAAGCCCCCTCATATGATATTCACACCCAACGAAATTGGCTGCTGGAAGCGCGGGTGTTTTCGCTTTCGGTTCGGCGCAAAGCCTCTGGTTTGTTAGCAATATTCAAAAGCAATTGCAACTTTTTTTTCGATTCCGCCAGGAGATACATTCAAAAAAACACGCTGTAACCCACAACAGCTAAGTGAACATCAATGCCCCCATTGGGTTTTGAAAACCCGGCATTTGATAGGTGCCTTATGCGATAACCGATATTGAGGGCGCATTTTTCACCCACAAACACGTACATGCCAACACCAAACGACTCAGAAAAGAGAAGACCGTTGGCCTGTTCTTGTGTTACAATAGAAATGTATGATGGCCCAAGAATCCCCAGAACGTAACCGTGAAGGTTTCCATGAAGGGGATACATATACTTCAGCCCCAAACCCACACCACATTCAAAATCGGTGTTCGGTTGGGATACATAGCTGAAATGAGGTTCGATAAGGGCTATCAACGTACCTCTATGTCCCTTCAAAAAATCAAAGTAAGCGAAGTTCTTGAGATCAACACCAAAATGACCCATTACCAGAAATGGTACGTAATGTCCCTCCGGCAGACTACCCCTCCCTATCCCAGCAAAAAAACCCCTTTCCGTAAAAAGAGGATTTCTATCAGCTACTTTACGATTTGCACCTGAAACTACATGGTTTTCCTCGCATAACGGCAGACGAGGGAAAAAGCATGAAAGGAGAAAGATAAGTACAAAAAAAAAGATCCTTACATGAAAAGTGGAATTAAATTCCCTTTTTCTAAAAGCCATCTAGTTTTTTTCCATCAACAGCAATCAGTGCAGCCTTAACGATCAATTCGGAAGGGATGGATTCGTATACACTTCCCCCAATATTCACAGTTCTACAACTGTAAGAACCACAGACGTCACAACATGGACTTTCAGCCTCCGAACCAGAAAGGAGATCTTCAATGGGTATCCCATTTATCCAAATACGATTGGAACTTAAAGGATTCTTTCTGAATTCATCGAAGGTAAGCACATCCTTTTCAAGAACCACCTCAATCCCCCGGGGACGAAGCATAACCGAGAGCAAGTCTTTCGCCTTTTCCAGTTCCTCTTCCGTAGACCCGCACCGTCCACAGGTCCTTCCATCCACCAACAATCTTTGCCATTTGATGGTTAATTTCTTCATGGTTGTCCGCTATAACACATGTTCATTCCACCGTCAACCCCGGGCAGAAACACTCACCACTTCAATGGCAGGCTTTCCTAATACAGGACACTTGTTCTCGCACATTCCACAACCTACACACCGCTCTTCATCAACAACAGGCCGCTTTAGCACCATTTTACCTCCCTTTTCGTCCTTTACCAGAACCGTCTCCAACCTAATCGACTTCTTAGAGGTAGGACAAACTTCTTCACAAACTATACAGGGTACTGAAAAAGCATAGGGTAAACACCTATCTTTGGAAATGATGGCCACACCTATTTTTGTCCTCTTCTTCTCTTCGAGGGTCAAACGTCTAATTGCACCGGTAGGGCATACCTGGCCACAGAGCGTACAGTGATACTCGCAGTAACCGAGTCGGGGATAAAGAACAGGAGTCCACAATCCTTCCAAACCAGATTCCAAAATAGCTGGCTGGAGTCCATTGGTAGGACAAACCTTCATGCAGGCTCCACATCTTACGCACTTTTGTAAAAAATCACTCTCTACAACCCCTGGCGGTCGGAGACAACTCCTCTTACTCCCCGGCAACACTTTAAATAGCGGAAAAACAATAACTCCAGCAACAGCGGCGAGAACCAAACGGCGTGGGAAAAAATTTCCTGTAGCAGGTGGTTTTTCCCATCGGTAGCAAAAACGTATTGCCCGTTCTGGGCAGAGTTTTAGACAACTACCACATATATAACACTCAGTCTTGTCCATCCTCCCGGGACAGCCTTTCTTGCATAGACCACACCCATTGCAGTTTTCATCCTGAACCAACTTAAGAGGGGATAGAAGAGAAATGAAACCAAAGAAAGCTCCAAGGGGACAGACATACCTACACCAGAAACGAGTTCTGACGAAATTCAAAGTCAAAATACCCCCGAAAATAACACCCATCAGAAACCCCTGCTTAAAAAAGGGGGGCTGAAGGGTGATCTTCTCCCGCAAAGTTTCGCGAACAGGGCCTAAAAATTCCGACATAAGGGGAAAATTCATAAGAATATCAACTATGTTACCAAAGAGAGGGTACACCGAGATTGTCAGGGTCCTCACAAGCAATGCAAGAGGATCAAAAAAACCTATAAACTGCAAAGAGAAAAGGGATGTCACTATTAAAAAAACAAGTAAGGTGTATTTCAGCCAACAAAGGTTCAGAGTCTTTCGGGCCCACCTACCACTGAAAAAGCCAACAAAATCGCTAATGGTTCCCAAAGGACAGATCCAACCACAGAAAAATCTCCCTAAGAAAACAGAAGCCAGTAAAATTACTAAAGCAAGATGGGGGAACACCTCCAACTTTCGAGTAGCCAAGCTCGTACTTATGAAAATCAGAGGATCCATATCAAGGAAGATTTTTACCGGGTATTCCACCTCTTCAGAACCACTGTATCTCGTAAAGAGGAAAAAAAGGAGAAACAGGAGAAAAAAAACACACTGGGTAGCGATACGTCCTTTCTTAATATCGAGAGTCAAAGCTATGGAACCTCAGAGTTTATTCAAACGTAAACCCTCGATATTTTAAGCTTTCCGATATCCATAGTACCGAGACGCGCCTCATGACCGAGTCTTATGTAACCTATGTCACGACCCTTCATTCCGAAAAGAGAAGCACCAAAAGCGTCAACTGCCACTTGATCCGTCCCCACCACTACTGTATTTAGGGTCACAACATCAGAAAGGTCGCCACCCTGGGGTCCGTTGGCCACAAGGATCCGTACTGCATCCAGTACCACAAGGACAGGTTTGACCGTTAAAGACACATCGACTATACTCTCATTGATTCGTTGGTGGAGTAATCCTCTCCATCCTCCCATAATACCAAGCCAGTTCTTCATCCCGAGGGTGAGTCCCGTAAGACCATGCGTTTTAGCCACGGGAACATTTATAATTTTATCAGCCTCTATGACATCCATGTAAAGAGGCCAGGTTTTAAAAGCATAACCTGGTAGCTTCACTTCTCGAAATCTCCGTTCATCGATAAAACTTACAACCCCTCCCACAGCTGAAACTGCATCGGCAATTCCACTTCTTTTATAACACCGCTGTGGATGAGCCACAGAACGATCAAAGACTTTCACCTTTTTTGCTCCCGCTTCATAACACATCCTTACAATTGCAGCTACGACTTCAGGATTGGTATTGGCGGCGTATTCGGGGGTCCTGTCCCAACCTATATTGGGCTTTACAACTACCACATCATCCCGGGATATGAATCTCTCCATACCACCTATAGCGTTTACCGCCGCTCGTGTCACTAATGTGGGGGATTTTCCCTGTGCAACCACTATATCGGGCCTTTCTTTGACCCTTCCAAGAGCTGAAATGGGGGGTGCAAAAAATTCGAACCAAAGAGCACTGGAAGCGAAGACAGCAAATCGGAGGAAATCCCTCCTATTTAACGCAATATCTAGCTTCCTGACCGTTTTTAATAGTAACCTAAGAAAGGCGGTATCCCCCACAAGGCAGTTATTCTCGTTTGACCACAAATTATTTGACGTACCCATGTCAGTTATGCGATTAAATTATGTTATGTATGTATTTTCGCAAATTACCTCCGACATGCTGAGACTTAAGAATGATGCATCAGAGTTTGCGAGCAAGTATATCAAACCTCTAACCCTAAATAAAAGCAGAGAATTCCCTTTAGATCTATGGAACGTTATAGGAGAAGCAGGATTTCTCGGGCTCCTTATACCTAAAGAATACGGAGGTTCAGAAAAAGGTTACCTTGGGATGTGTCTCGTGGGCGAATCACTTGTGGCCAGTGGTCACAATCTTGGTCTTGTCCTATCGATAATTGTGCACAATGTTATTGCAAAGCTCGTATTTGATGATATCTCCTCTGAAAATATCAAGGATAAGTACTTGAGCCGCATTGCGTCCGGTCTATCCACTGTATCTTTTGCAATCTCCGAACCAGAAGTCGGTGCCCACCCAAAATACTTAAAAACAACCGCGGTAAAGAAAGAAGGAGGATTCTCAATAAGTGGTGAGAAATCTCACGTAACGAACGGTCCTATAGCTGATTATTTCGTTGTCATTGCCATAACGGGCACTTCCGGTTATAGAAAAATGTTTTCCGCATTTATCGTCCCTTGTAATGCAGATGGCCTTACTCTAACGCAGGGGATCCCTGTCAATTCTCTTCATCCAAGCCCCCACTGTGGTATAAAACTTGAGAACTGCTGGGTATCTGAAGATAATACAGTAATAGAAAATCACGCTTACGAGAAGTTGGTCATACCATTTCGTAGTGCCGAAGATGTTGGACTAATGGGACCTATACTGGGAGGGATGTCATACCAGCTATCCCATGTTGTTGAAAAATTGAAAGAGCATAATCGTATTAAAAATATAGGTGAGGCCGGCACGGAAACCCTGGGGCACATAGCCTACCTAGACCATACCTTGAGGCTCATCGCCTATGAGACAGCATTAATACTGGATAAAAAAGAAGGAAAACATGACGTAACCCCCTTTGTTTTGTCGTTCCGCGCTCTATCCAGACGGCGCAGCAAGATCATTGAACGCTTCGTAACTAAAAATAATATTCCAGTATGCGATGATTATGAAATCATCACAAGAGATTTGTGGCAGCTTATAAAGTTGGCTTCAAATGTGCTATTATTGAAACAACGAAAAATAGGCGAGGAAACCATAAGATGCCATCAACCCTAGATCAAAAATTTTCTTCAATAGAAGCAGTGCAAAAAGGTTTTAGAGAAATTTCTTACATAACAAGCAGACATGTAGCGACAACCGTATATCTAGCATACCATTTGGAAAAACCCATTTTGGTAGAGGGTCCTGCCGGAGTCGGAAAAACAGAACTGGCCAAAACTACGGCACAATACCTGGGCTTACCGCTAATAAGACTTCAGTGTTACGAGGGTCTTGATGAAGCAAAAGCACTGTACGAATGGAAATACGGAAAACAGCTGCTATACACGCAACTCCTCAAGGACAAACTTGACAGCATCATCAGTACTGAAGAGAGCTTCACGGCTTCCATCGAAAAGCTACACAGATACGACGACATATTCTTCTCCTATGAATTTCTGGAACCCCGACCCCTATTAAAAGCGTTACAGCAGCGGGAGGGATCCGTTCTACTAGTAGATGAAATTGACAAGGCGGATGATGAATTTGAAGCCTTCCTTTTGGAAATACTCTCCGATTACCAGGTAACCATCCCCGAGATAGGAACTGTAAAGGCTGTGTCAAAACCTTTTGTCTTTCTAACAAGTAACAACACCCGGGAGTTAAGTGAAGCACTGAAAAGACGTTGCCTCCATCTGTTTATACCGTTCCCAACACCAGAATTGGAAAGAGAGATTATACGCGTACGTGTCCCCGGCATAGGGGAACGTCTCAACCACCAAATAGTTACCTTCATTCACGAGGTCCGGAAGCTCAATCTAAAAAAACTCCCCTCCATCAGTGAGACACTGGATTGGGCAAAGGTACTTCTCATGCTCAATGCAGAGTCGTTGAATCCCGAACTAGTGAAAGAAACACTCAATATTTTTTTAAAAAATGAAGAAGACATAGGCGTTGTGGAAGAAAAAAGGTACGAGCTGACAGCTATTGCCACAAAAAAGTAAACCTATTGGGAGAAATTTTCAAAATCTCGTAATGGAATTATACAAATCGGAACAATATTTGCATTAAGTAATATATCTGGGGTTATCAGATGAAACTTTTTGATGTTCTTAATAGTCCACGTTACGGTGCACAATCCAACGAAGACATTGAAGTCCTGCGGGAGATTGTAAACTACTACCGATCTCTCATTGCTATAATGCCCGGTATCGTTTACCGTCTTGACGATCAAGGTAGAATAATAAGCATTTCTGATGGTATCAAACAGCTCGGCTACGAACCAGATGAGCTAATTGGCAAACCTTTTGTAGACCTCATTCATCCTCAAGACCGATTCAAATCACCGTACAACTTCGTTGAGAAAAGCATAGGGGAAAGGAGAATAAAAAATCTTGAAGTGAGATTTCTAGTCAAAAGTACGGGCAATCTTAACAATGAGATAACTTACAGAACCATGCTCCTCAATGCAAGAGGTCAATGGAACGTTCCTGATGAAGAGATCCACAGAAAGGATAAAAAATTCATCTGCACCCAGGGTATTGCCGTAGATATCACCGAACAGAAAAAAACAGCATTACATTTAAAACAGGCAGCTGAAAATTTCCGTAACTTCATTGAGGAGTCAACGCTAGGAATCCGCATAGTAACTCCTGAAGGCAAAACAATCTATGCAAATAAAGCTTTCCTGGATCTTTACGGTTACGATGATTTAGAGGAATTCAAAAGGACACCAGTTGAACAACGTTACACAAAAGAATCACTGGAGCTCCATTACAAAAGAAGAGAACTTAGAAAGAAAGGCATAGCAGATCCTTCTGAATATGAAGTGGATATTATCCGAAAGGACGGGCAGGTGAGACACCTCAAAGTCTTTCGTAAAGCGATACAGTGGGATAACAACTGGCACTATCAGGTGATTTACGAAGACCAGACAGAACTGAAAAAGGCTCACGAATTCCTTTCGAAAAAAGAGAAATTTTTTAGAGCCATTATCGAAAATACGTCGGATGTTATTCTCATCATTAACGAAAATGGGTTCATAAGCTACGTAAGCCCTTCCGTTGTGACTATACTTGACTACCAGCTTGACGAGCTCATAGAAAAAGAACTGTGGGCCATCGTCGCAGATGAAGACATTCCCCGACTAAAAGCAGAAATAGAGGTGGCTTTTTCCACGCAAGAGACTCCGATCCCAATTCATTGCCGTTGCAAAACCAAACGTGGTACACAAAAATTTTTATCCGGAGTGGCAAAAAACCTTTCTCATATTTCAGCTGTCGGTGGGATGATCATTAACTTACGGGATGTTACAGAAGAAAAACGCGCAGAAGATGAGAAACGCCGGCTTGAATCGCAGCTCATTCAGGCTCGCAAAATGGAAGCTATAGGGACATTGGCAGCCGGCATTGCTCACGAGTTTAACAATCTACTCATGGGCATTCAGGGCTACACCTCTCTTATGCTTCTAAGTACCGATATTTCCCATGCGCATTACGAGAAACTTCGCGGTATTGAAAAACAGGTACAAATCGGCGCGGAACTAACAAAGCAGCTCCTTGCTTTTTCTAGACAGGGGCGTTACGAAGTGGAACCAACAGATCTAAACAGGTTGATCAGTAGAATGGTATCCATATTCGGGAAAACAAAAAAAGAAATCCGTTTCCACGAAAATTATCAAGAAGGTTTGTACCTCATCGACGCTGATCAGGGTCAGATGGAACAAGTTTTTTTAAATCTCTTAATCAATGCCTCGCAGTCTATGCCCGCCGGAGGTAATGTTTACGTTAAAACAGAAAATATTTTCATTGACACCTCCTTTGCAGCACCATACAAAATTCCACCTGGAAACTACGTAAAGATAACCTTCAAGGATACAGGAACTGGAATAGACGAAGAAACAAAAAAGAGAATCTTTGAACCTTTCTTTACAACAAAAGAAATGGGTAGAGGAACAGGTCTCGGTCTAGCAACAATATACGGTATAATAAAAGGACATAGTGGATTCATTGACGTAGAAAGCGAACCTGGACAAGGTACCACCTTTATAATTTACCTGCCAGCATCTAAGCGATCATCAACATTGCGAAATAATAATCTAAGGGAAGAAACCGCAAGAGGCAACGAAACAATACTCGTTATTGACGATGAAAGAACGGTATTGGAAGTAACAGCAGAAATGCTTGCGAGTCTTGGTTACAGAGTTTTGACAGCTGAAAATGGAGAATCAGCGCTGACAATTTTTAGCGAAAAAAACAAAGAGATACAACTCATTATCATGGACATGATAATGCCAGATATTAGTGCCGCGGAGCTTTATGAACGGATAAGAGAAATCAATCCTGAGGTTAAAGTGATTTTAGCCAGCGGCTATAGCATGAATGGTCTAGCCAGATCTATTTTAGAAAAAGGGGTTAAAGCTTTCATCCAAAAACCTTACCGCCTGAGCGAGCTTTCAACAAAAGTAAGAAACGTCCTCGATGAATCGACAGCGAATACCTTTTACACAGTTAATGAATAAAGTCTCAACACTTTAGAAACGTAATTTCTTGTTTCTTCAGGCATTTTATCAAAATATTCATCGACATTACCTGGACCCCAGTTATAAGCAGCTAAGGCCTTTATCAGGTCCCCACCGTATCTATCAATGAGTCTCCTTAAATAGGAGGTTCCAGCCATGATGTTTTCCACAGGATTATAGGGATCACTTACGCCTAACTCTTTAGCCGTCTCAGGCATCAGTTGCATAAGACCCATCGCACCTTTAGGGGAAACGGCATCCACCCTAAATGCACTTTCTACCTGAATAACACTTTTTATCAAAGCCTCATCAATACCGTATTTTTTCGATGCTTCTTCAATGATACTATCGAACGGTGTAGAAAACTGATAACCCCCGAGTTCCTCAAAACGTTGACGATAATTTGACATTGAGAGATACTTTTTTACTCCGGCAAGAAACATTTCATTCCGAGAAACACCTTCTTCAGCAAGATCTCCCATCTCTTTTAACGTAAGGGATACACAGTGTCGCCTCCAAAAAAACCGCAAATAACTTTCACTGGCAACTCTTTCTAAATCAACGGGGGAGTTAAGAATATCTTTTAATAAACATTTGAAATTACTTGTATTTTTTTCTTTACATCCATTAAATATTTTCTCTTGATTACTCGCTTTTGGTTCCACAACCTGATTAACTTTGCCGATGGATTTGCTACAATCAATACTCATTAAAATACTCTCCACCCTCTTCTAATTTACCCAAAAGAGCCAAATCAAATTTCATGCCATATTGGAATAACAAAACGGGGTTCAATTGGGAGAGTTTTTACTCTGGAGAGGCAACTGCCTTTTTAAAATATTCGAAAATCTGAGGGTCAAATTGGCTACCAATATTTCGCTCAATTTCTTTAATCGCCCAGCCTCTATCCTGGGCCATTCTGTATGGACGGTTATTAGTCATGGCATCATAAGCATCAGCCATAGCTATAATACGAGAAAGGAGGGGAATATCTTCACCACATAGATTGGTAGGATAACCTTTACCATCCCATCTCTCGTGGTGATGAAGTATGATCTTTCTCTCTTTTTCAAAAAGAGCAATGGAAGCAAGCATTTTTTCTCCTATCTCTGAATGCGTTTTTATAATGGAATACTCCTCTTCGGTGAGTTTCCCTTTTTTTAATAAAATGGAATCAGGAATTCCAATCTTCCCGATATCATGAAGAGAAGCGGCGATTTTCAAAGTTTCCATGTCCTGTTCAGGAAGACCCAACAACTTTGCAGTCTCGAGAGAAACTTTTGTGACGCGCATACAATGCTGCTCTGTATAGTCATCCCTCAACTGAATAGACGAAATGAGAGCACGGAAAGTATCAAGGACGTTACTGTATAGACTCTCGTACAGAAGTCTGTTTTCTATGTTAAGGGATGCTCTTCTTGCCAAACTTGTCACATAGTGCAAATCCTTACTACCAAAGGAACCCATATAGGGTTTTCTTTTGACAGTGAGCACTCCAAACACATACCCCCTTATGGTCAGTGGTACCACAATTAGAGAAGGTGAAATTTCCGGCAATTCAAAAGAATTAACTAACAGGGCTTCCTTTTTTTCAAAAACTTGATACAGAAATGGAGTTAATGCCTCTGGCGGGATATCTTCTTTCACAACTCCATAAGTCGTTCGCAGCACTTTAGTGTAAAAATCACCAATTTGTGAATCGTATATCACTATCCTGCATACATCACCATCCACTACCCTTATAGCCAATTCCGCCATTTTGCTAAATATCTCCTCATTGTTTCCCTCAAGATTCTCGAGTGATTCGTAAATGTAACTCTGAATAGAATAATCAAAGGATTTTTTCTCCGCAGATTGGAAAACTCCCGAAGTATCAGAGTGACTTTCCAAATCTAAACATTTTGACCTTAGACAAACGTCAACCTTGTAAGTTAATTCGTTCAACTGAAAAGGTTTAGGGAGAAAATCTACCGCTCCCAATTTCAAAGCATTAACAGCAATATCAGTTGCTGGTTTTGCAGTAATAACGATGACAGAAGTACTTGGGGATACCTCCTTCAACCGCTGAAGAAGATTTATCCCATCTATATATGGCATTACAATATCAGTGATAACAAGATCAAACTGGTCCTCCTTTATTATCTTCAATGCTTCATTTCCATTGCGAGCCTCACATATGTATCTGTATCCATGCTGCTTAAGCTCTTCTACTATAAGTTCTCTAGTGGAATCATCATCATCAACAACCAGAATCCTTCGAGTGTAAACCGATACATCATCTGGAACAGTCTGCAAAATCACAGGAACCACTATCGAAATTCCTTACTTAGGAGATCTTTTTTTACTTAAGAGATCAAGCAAACTGTAAGAAATCTTGGAAAAACCTTCGGCCTTCAAGTTCTCATCTCTGGATAACGTTACTGTGTCTACATGCTGATCCCGCGGGAGAACTTCGTCACCATTCTCAAAACGAACATGACTTCTCGTATGTTTAGTATACGTTTTTATTACAGCATCCACCTGATAAGAAGAGATTGTCACGTACACACCTCTCTTCGAGTTAACTACTACCGCATTTCATTAATCGGCATACTGCCATTTAAACTTTAGCTCAAATTTTCCTAATTTTTAACCTCGTATGGCACAGTATTTGATGTTTGGATTTCTTCAAAAAGAAAAGGAAAACATCTTATATGACAGAAACAATAAAACGCGATGCAGCAAATGAAATGCTTAGGCTTCTGAACACGTGTAAAGTTCATCTGAAAAAACAGAACTTGTACTCCTGTCTTATCAATTTCCGGGAAGTCCTGAAAAAAGCTCTCAGTACAAAAATGCTAGCTCAAGATGAGAAACAGGTGCTAGAAGAAATAAACAGTTTCCAAAAAGCTCTTTTTGACTCCAAGATCTACCGAGATTTCTTCGGACCAGCTACATTTCACAACAATGATTTGAAAACCACCCTCGATTTCATAAACATGCTCATAGATGTGGAAGAAGAGGAAATACGGGATAAATCAAAAACCCTCAACGACAGTCAAATAGTTGACAGTTTCGTCGGCAATTTGAGCCTAGAGGAAAAAATTTCCTTCGCAAAAGCTGCTCTCGACAGAGGCGATTTAGGAAAAGCCCAGGAAATACTGGAAGGCGATGAGGAAGCTGCCAATATGCTGTTCGAGCTTTTGGTGGACCTGGGCATCAGATTTCGTAAGAAAAGGGAATTTGAAAAAGCCATTAGAGAATACCACAAAGCCCTTCTTATTTATCCCGACGATGAGTGTGTGTACTACAATATGGCAAGAGCCTATTTGGAAATGGGAGCTTTCGATCTCGCTGAGATAGCTATTGAAAAAGCATTAGAATTAAATCCCAATTTTACGCAGGCAATAGAATTAAGAAAATACTTAAAACACCAAACGTCAAAAATCCATTAAAGGGCGAACCATGTACAATTCAAATACAATATACGTGACAAAACCTAGTTTGCCCCCTCTTGAAGAAGTCATAGAGATTTTAAAGAAGATCTGGGAGTCAAGATGGCTTACCAATAATGGACCTTACCATCAGATGTTTGAAAAAGCCCTTTCTGAATATCTTGGAGTAAAATACATATCCCTTTTCGCAAATGGCACACTTGCGTTAATGACAGCACTGCAGGCACTCCGCATCACTGGAGAAGTAATAACAACCCCATACAGTTTTGCAGCTACAACACACGCACTACACTGGAATGGTATAACTCCTGTCTTTTGTGATATTGAACCGAACTTTTGTAATATAAATCCCGAAAAAATAGAATCTCTTATCACACCAAGGACCACGGCAATACTGGCTGTGCATGTATACGGAAATCCCTGCGACGTTTACAGAATTCAGGAGATAGCGGATATATATGGACTAAAAGTCATTTATGACGCCTGCCATGCCTTTGGTGTGAAACTAAACGGGGACTCCATCTTGAACTTCGGTGATCTTTCCGTGTTGAGTTTTCATGCAACAAAAGTTTTTACAACCTTCGAAGGTGGTGCAATAGTCTGCCATGACGAGAAAATGAAAAAAAGAATAGACTTTCTAAAAAATTTTGGATTTGCAGACGAAGTCACCGTGGTTGGTCCAGGCATAAACGCAAAAATGAACGAGTTTCAAGCAGCTTTAGGTCTTCTCCAATTGAAGTACATCGACTCATCTATAGAAAAAAGAAAAAAGTTATCTGAAATATATGCAAATAAGCTTTCTAACGCAAGTGGCATAAGAACAATTAAGTATCAAAATCATATCAGACACAATTTTCAATACTTTCCGATATTTATTGATAGGAAAAAATTTGGAAAAAATAGAGACGAAGTGTACGATAAACTGAAAAAAAATAATATCCATTCTAGAAGATACTTCTACCCATTGATAAGCCAATTCCCCACATATAGAGGGTTACCGTCAGCGTCTCCCAGCAATCTTCCCGTAGCGGAAAAGATAACAAATGAAGTTTTATGTCTGCCAATGTACGATAGGTTAACCGAAGAAGAAATCAATCAAATCTGTGAGATAATAATGGATAGGTAGATGAGAGCTGGTTATTTATCCCCTACATATGCCTGTGCTTTAAAAGAATTTGGTGAACCCTTTTACCTGAAAAATAGTGGAGGGTGGGTATTAGAACGTAAGATACCCGATTGTAAAGAAACCGATGCGATGGGTTGCTACCCTCTCTTCTTATGTGAGGACTGGTCAGCTTTAACCCTCGATTTTAAAGAGATAAACAGAGAGTGGGTTACTCTATCAATTGTTGCAGATCCATTCGGCAACTACACACTCGAGGATCTAAAAACATGCTTTCCCGATTTAGTAATTCCATTTAAAAAACATTACATTATAGATCTCCAAAAACCCTTAAAAAAATACATTTCAGAACACCATTTGCGTAATACCCGTAAGGCATTAAACCACGTAAACGTTGAAGTCTGCCCAAATGCTCAAAACTTCCTAAACGAATGGCTAAATCTTTACAGTGTTCTTATAAAACGCCACCAGATCAGTGGAATAAGTGCATTTTCCGACGATTCTTTCGCACAACAACTGAAGGTACCAGGACTTATCGCATTCAGAGCTTTCGATGAATCCGAAACCGTTGGCATGTTACTATGGTATGTAAACGATAATAGAGCATACTATCATTTAGGTGCGTACAGCGAAAAAGGGTATACGCTGAGGGCTTCCTTCGCTTTGTTTTGGTACTCTATAAATTATTTCAGGGATTTAGGCCTTAAATGGCTAGATCTTGGTGGAGGTGCAGGGCTTAGAGAGAAGCCAAGTGACGGTTTGATCAGATTTAAACAAGGCTGGTCGACAGGTACGAGAGTGGCATATTTCTGCGGAAGAATTATAGATAGGCGAAAATACGAAAACATTCTACAGGAGAAGAAAATTCCATCGACTACTTTCTTTCCCGCTTACCGAGTAACTGAATTTGGAGGTACGGAAAGCAAAAATGGCTAAAGTTGTAATTTTTGGAACATTGGATACTGCGGAATTAGCACATTTCTATTTAACTCACGATTCCTGTCATGAAGTGGTGGCTTTCAGTGTAACATCAGATTACATAAAAAATAAAAAATTTAAGGGGATACCAGTAGTCCCATTTGAAAATGTAGAAGAGATATACCCACCTGAGCACTACGCCTTTTTTGTACCGATGACAGCTAAGAACATGAACCGGATTAGGGAGAAATTTTACCTATTAGCCAAAGCCAAAGGATATTCACTGATCAGCTATGTCAGTTCCAGAGCAACGGTTTACCCCGGAGCGCAGATAGGCGAAAATTGTTTCATATTGGAGGATAACACCATCCAACCTTTTACCACCATTGGGAACAACGTGGTGATGTGGAGCGGAAATCACATTGGCCATCATGGCCAAATCAGGGACCACGTATTCTTTACCTCCCATGTTGTTCTTTCTGGTCACTGTATAGTAGAACCATACTGTTTCTTTGGTGTTAACGCCACTATCAGGGACGGCCTGCACATAGCTGAGGGAACCTTGGTGGCCATGTCTGCGTGCGTCACAAAAAATACTGAACCATGGGGCGTCTATCGCGGAGTACCCGCTAAAAAGGGTAAAATTTTAAGTAAAGATCTGGATTTTTGAACATCTTTCGATGCAGGGTGTAACTATGGAGTGGATCAAAAAGGGCCTGATTTTCAAAGCGGATAATAACTTTCCCTGGATGGTTTCGCATACTCAAGTTCCTATAGTGGAACAAGTTGATGATCAAAGATTGAGAATATATTTTGGGACAAGGGATGCCAAGAATCGTACAACTATTACTTTCATAGAAGTTGACGCAAATGAACCTGATAATGTTCTTTATGTGCATAACAGACAGGTCCTCGGCCTGGGAAAACTGGGATGTTTCGATGACAGTGGCGCGATACCTTCTTGGATCGTAAATCGCGGTTCTGAAAAGTGGCTTTTTTACATTGGTTGTAACGTGGGTGTCACAGTCCCATATAGAAACTCAATCGGTTTAGCTATAAGTCACGACGGAGGCTTAACTTTCCAAAGAGCCTTCGAAGGACCGATTCTGGATCGCACAAATACAGAACCTCATTTTGTAGGTAGCCACTGTATCATTGTTGAAAACGGCATTTGGCGCATGTGGTATCTCTCCACGGTCCGATGGGAAATCCACGACGGTAAACCTGAACCATACTATCACATGAAATATGCCGAGTCAAAGGACGGCATATCCTGGAAGCGCGAAGGACGAGTCTGCATAGATTTTAAATCGCCTGACGAAGGAGGAATCTCCAGACCATGTGTCGTAAAAGACGGAAACATTTATAAAATGTGGTATTCGTACAGGGGGGGGAAGGATTACAGAAGACGTGGGTCTTGCAGCTACAGAATAGGTTACGCTGAGTCAACAGACGGATTGGTATGGACAAGGTTGGATGAACTAGTGGGTATAGATATTTCCGAAAGCGGTTGGGATTCAGAGATGATTGAGTATCCCTACATCTTTGATCATCTGGGCAAGCGGTTTTTATTTTACAATGGTAACGGATTCGGCCAGTCGGGCCTGGGTTATGCAATCCTCAAATCCGAGATTTAATTAAACGGCATGCAAAACGGTCGCAAACACCAACATACTAATGAGCAAATAACACTTTAAAGGGGAACCACATGGAACAACCTTTGGTTAGCATTATCTGCATTACATATAACCACGAGAAATACATAATTGATGCCCTAGAAGGATTCCTTATGCAGAAAGATATTTCGCCTATGGAAATTATAGTCCATGACGATGCATCAACAGACGGGACTACAAAGATTGTTGAAGATTTTGCGAGCAAACATCCAAACTTAATCAAACTAATAACCCAAAGAGAAAATCAGTATTCAAAGGGATTGAAACCCATTCCTCTAGCTATAAAACACGCTAAGGGCAAGTATATTGCGCTATGCGATGGAGACGACTATTGGACAGACCAATACAAGCTGAAGAAACAAGTCGATTTCCTGGAAAATAATCCCGACTACGTAATAACTTACCATAACGCTGTGATAGTAGATGAAGAGGGGAATCTTCTAAGCGATTCGAAGTTAGAAGAACATTTAAAAAGAGATTTCTCAAAGGATGACCTCATAAGCGGCAAAATGGTTCTAACACTGAGTATGTGCTTCCGAAACACTATCAAGGATTTTCCAGAAGAAATTCATAAAGTTGTAAATGTTGACAAATTCTTAACATCCCTTCTCGGCCATTACGGAAAAGGTAAATATATGCCAGAAATTACTGAAGCTGTATATCGAAAACACAATAACAGCATATGGTCCAATTTAAGCAAATTACAACAAATATTCATAAATGGAAACACAAGGGCATGGCTTTCTCGCTACTACCGTCGAATCAATCTCCCACAGTGGGAGGATCATTTTAAAAAAGAAACAATAGAACACTTCAAACGAGTACTAAAGTTATCTGTGTCATACAACACTACCGAATGCGAAGAAGTAAAAAGAATATTCACCGATTACCGTGACATAATCGACGATGAAGTGGATAAAACGCTCCGATCCATTATTGCCCACCATGAAACAAAATACAATCACGAGTTAAAAAACGAAAACAAAACGGAAATCCACATATCCCCAAAAGTTAAAGATCCCATATCAACCGGTTCAAAAGAAGAAGTTATAACGGACACAAATAAGATCCTAAAATTTGGAAGTCTAAGAGCGCTGGAAAAAGATGAACTACAAATTAATTGGGTATTGACTAGAAAATGCAATTACTCTTGTAGTTATTGTGGATCACACAACAACAAATTTCCCACTTCTTCCACAACTGATGTCAAAAAAGTTATTGAAGCAATCAAACCGTCTAAGCAGGGACAAGATTCGAATAACTATAACTGGAGGCGAACCGACCATAGATCCTAATTTAAACTACATACTTAGCTCTTTGCTTGATAAGGATAACAAAACCATTCATATAAGTGTAATTACCAATCTAAGTAGAAGCCATAACTACTTCGAAAACTTTGTTGAACAGTTTGGTGAAAGAAATAACCACATATCCTTTGTTGCCTCGTATCACATAGAAAACGCAAACGAATCCAATTTTATCAGAAATCTGGAGATTTTATCGAGTGGAGGATTTAGAGTCTTCGCCTGGATACTTGCACATCCCCTTTTTATGGATGAGGTAAAAAGAATTTACAACCGCATAAAGGATTTGAACTTAAAAAACACCAGAGTTGTTCCGAAAGCAATAAGAGACGAATTCGGGCGAAGTGCTTTTCCAGATAACAGATACAAAATAGAGGATTTAAAATGGCTAAACCAATTTGCAGACGATGGCGAAATACTCTTTATGGATACGTATGATCAGAATCTCGGTAGGGTAACGAGAAAATTCTATAATTTAAATGAAGCAATTACCCTGAAAATAAACAAATTCAAAGGAATGCTGTGTAATGCTGGCATCAACATGATTTCAATTGACGAAAACGGATTCGTTTCCCCTGCCGTATGCTTAAGAAGCAGTTCAAAGAATTTTAACATATTCGAAGACGAAAATGCTTTGGAAAAAGTAAAAGGGCCTATCGTTTGCCCATTTGATGCTTGTAAATGTTTGGCAGATCTTCCCTTGTTAAAATACACAAACGATTATGAAGCAAAAGGAATAAACCGTTCAAATGCATCCAGAGAAGAACCGTATAAGCATCCCCTAATAAATGCTTTGCAAACCAAAGGCTGGGAGTACAAAAAAGATTTATATCTTGAGCATTTTGATTACGTTCTGAAACTAAAGGAAACATCAAGCCCCTCTATCTCCGTTATTGTCATTTCGTGGCGTTTACATGAGGATACAGTAAAGAATTTCCAAATTCTGAATAAACAGAGAAATCAGAATTTTGAACTCATCTTTGTTGACAACGGTGGAAAAGAAAGAGAATTTGAACTCCTTAAGCCATATGTAGATATTTACATTCGATTAAAAAACAATACCGGTGCATACCTGGCAAGAAATATTGGGAGCGTTTTTGCTTCTGCCCCCATCCTCCTATTTCTTGAGGATGATGGCATACCTGAAAGTAATCTCATTAAATCACACCTTGACATCCATAAAAAATACGACGTAATTGCTGTAAGAGGCGTGTATAAACCTAAAACCTCGAATGTTCTGAACAGATACGCAGCACATTACTTCCTAGGGGATAAACCTTTCCCATATCCATCAAATCTGGAGGGAAACTCTTCTTACAGGGCTGACATTTTCTACAAAGTAGGGGGCTGGAATGATGAAATATTTTTTGGTCATGGAGGCAAAGAATTAGCTATCAGACTATTGAGAATAGAGAATGATCCGAGGAAGCAGATATACTCACCGGAACCTATAATATACCATGATTTTGCAACTGATAATGCCCATCTTGCAAAAAAGATCCGAAAACAACAAGAATCTCTCTCTGATTTGAAGAAAAAATACCCAGAGTGGGACACGATTATCTCCACATGGAAGAAATTCTTTGCCAGACATGATCAACTAATACCTAAGATTATTCTCGACGAGAGACAAGAAAAATCAATTAACTATCACTCTCATCTTTTAAAAGCTCTGTCTTATTATGAACATGGTGAAACAGACATGGCAAAGAATCACCTATTGTCACTGATCACGGAACTAAAGGAGATAGCAAGATGATATCGCACTCCAAACATCTTTTTGACATAGTCATGGTATGGTACCAAAACGATTGGGGATTGTACGGTCGAAGGAACGAGCAACTCGCAAAATCTCTGAAGAAACACAAATGCATCCGCAAAATTTTGCACATCGAACCACCCATTGATCTAGAGTTCCTGTACGCTAACATAGAATCTGATATCCTTGACCTCAATATAAAAACGAATTTAAAAAGAATTAATCTTTACTGCGACGACGGAGTGTACACATTCACTCCCCACCTAGTATCGGGCATGCATCCTGAAAAACTACAAACCTACTTAACAAACCAACTGTACAGTGCCTTAGACCGATGTGGTATCAAAAACTTCATCCTCTGGCTATACCCACCCCATCCATTCGTTGAGATGATCCTTGATGTTCTGAAAGAAAAAGCTACCTTAATTGTAAGCGACTGTGTTGATGACCATCGCCACTACGCAAAAGACACATTTGAAAAAGATCAGATTGAAAAAAGATACAAGAAAGTCATAGGTCAATCCAACGTTGTTTTTACTGTATCAAAGAGCATGCAAAAAGAAATGAAAAAATTCAACTCTGAAATCTACTATATTCCAAACGCGATTCCAGAAGAAGTGCTGCATCACAATGAGCCACCACCTCCAGAATTCTCTTTCTTAAAACGACCAATAATAGGTTACACAGGCGCCCTCTCAATGAGGATCGATGTAGATCTTTTAAAATTTATCGCAAAAGAAAGACCAAACTGGAGTATCGCGCTTATAGGGACTGTACCCCATCCAAAGGTTCAAGAATTGTTCAGATTAGAAAACATCTATTGGTTTGGACCTAAATTGTACAGTGATATACATAGATTCATAAACAACTTTGATGTCTGCATTATACCTCACAGTGTCAATACTTTCACTGATTATATGAATCCCATTAAATTATACGAATACCTAGCATCCGGAAAACCGATTGTATCAACCGATGTTGCCGGAGTAGACATGTTTAGAGATGTTATAGAAGTAGCCTCAAGTAGCTCAGAGTTTCTTTATGCAATAGAGAAAGCCCTAAATCAGGACTCCGTTAAAAAGCAGATCCTGAGAAAGGAGAGAATTTACATTCATACATGGATGTCGAGGGCAGAAGAAATGATGCAACTTTGCCTTCATTCGATCCAAGAAGAAAGAAGTAAATATAGGAAAAAAAACAATGATTCAACAATCATTGAGAAGTTGAAGAATCTAGTACCTCCCAATGCAAAAAAAATACTGAATATAGGATGTGGAAAAGGACTCCTCGGAGATGCAATTAAAAAGGAAGTAAATTGCATGGTAACCGGTATCGAGAGTGATATCCAAGACGCGAACAAAGCAAAGCTTATATTGGACGAGGTCATTACAGGTGATATTGAAGAGAAAGTTAACGACCTTCCCTCTAATAACTATGATTGCGTAATCTTCGAAAACTCTTTAGAGAAATACCGCAATCCTGAGACTTTACTGAAAAAACTGATAAGAACCATAAAGCCCGGTGGTCAAATTATCGTTTATATTCCTAACGTCATACATAGACTTACTGAAGGTCAATTGCCAGCTGACTATGTAAGCAGCCTCAATCGTGATTATATAGATGGAGGTCCCTACCTTTATTTTACTAAAAACTCAATCATAAAACTATTCACCAATGCTGGTTATGAAATTTCTCAAATGTCAACTACAACACCAAAGAGTGATCCTCACGATTCGCAAGACTATCATCTTTTTAACTGTTACAAATTATCTACGGAGATAACCGAAGGGGAGAGTACACATCCATACATCGTTGTGGCAAATAAACCACAACCGGAGCCAAAGTTAACTTCCATAATAATCCTAACCTATAACGGTTTACACTACACAAAACAATGTGTCCAATCCATAATAAAATCCACATATTCACCGTACGAACTAATAATAGTGGACAATGGATCCACTGATGGAACAGCACAATACTTCCAGAATATCATTGGGGGCAACAGCACGGTTTGCGGATACCGCTTAGAGGTGCAAGAAGACGGTAAGGTAGTGAAATACGAAAATATTCACCTCAAAAATCAAAAAAAGACCAACAAAAATAAATGCACAACGCAAGACACCATAAAGTTTCTCAGTAACATCAAAATTATCGAGAACGGAAAAAATCTGGGATTCGCAGAAGGAAACAACAGAGGAATTGCCGTATCCAATGGTGAGTTCATTGTAATCATAAATAACGATGTAGTTGTAACTCCAGGATGGCTGGAAAAAATGATAGAAGCCATTGACTGGTCAGAAAACTTAGGTATTGCCGGTCCTTTGACTAACTTTGTTTCAGGACCACAGATGGTCAGAAGTGTAAAATACAACACAAAGACACTTGAAGGACTTAACGAATTCAGTGAGCAAATTGCAAAAACATACGATGGTCATTCTGAAATCTTCTGGAGAGTAGTTGGTTTCTGCATGCTTATAAAAAGGGAAGTGATAAATAAAATAGGAGGATTCGACACCAGATTTAGAATAGGAAACTTTGAGGATGACGATTTCTCATTGAGGGCAAATATCGCCGGATTCAAATCAGTTATTGTAGGAGATTGCTTCGTTCATCATTTTGGAAGCAGAACATTTAAAGAATCAGGAATAAATTACTCTGAAACTCTGTTAGAAAACTGGAAAGTTTTCAAAAAGAAGTGGAATCTGAATCAAGATCTTTCATACGGTGAAGAATTTGACGTACAATCATTGCTAAATATAAAGTTTGATCCCGACCTCCACTACGTACCATTAATAATACAAGAACACACTGTATCTTGGGCAGAAAAACTCTATGAAAAAGGAGATATAGAGGGAGCAAAACACTGTTTATTGAAGATCCTTGAATCCCACCCCGATAACGTTGAAGCCTATAATGATCTGGGATTTATCTACTTCCAAGAAGGCAAAACCGAAATGGCTAAGGATTACTTCCTTAGGGGATTAAGCATAAACCCTGAACATCCTGACATTCTTGAAAACTTAGGACACGTTATGAATAGTGAAGGGTCGTATGAATCGGCATTCTCTTACTTTAGAAGAGCCTTAACATCAAGACCAAACGATCCACAACTCCTAAATTCCATTGGATATTGCTTGATGAACATGGGAGAAATAGATAAGGCTAAGAAATTCTTCAAGCAATCATACGAAATAAATGAAGAACAACCACACCTCAGAGAGATATTGGAAAGCATAGAAGGTAAAGAATATTCGCTAAACATCAACCAAGTGAACGAGGTGAGATAGACAAATGAAAAAGAAAAAAAACAGAGAAAAAAATCAAACAAACAGAATATCACTGTGTATGATAGTGAAAAACGAAGAGGCATCCATAGAACGCTGTTTGGAAAGCATTCATCGTTTCGTTGATGAAATAATCATCGTTGATACAGGATCAACAGATAAAACGTGCAGCATTGCCGAAAAATACGGTGCAAAAATATATTACCATCCATGGGAAAATGATTTCAGCAAACACCGTAATCAAGCGATTTCCTACGCCACGGGCAACTGGATTCTGCAGGTAGATGCAGATGAGGAACTATTTGATCAAGACGGCCACAAATTGAAAGCAACAGTGAACACAGGCAAAGCGGACTACTACTACTGTATCTTTTACGACGTAGACCATAATAATTCAATTAAAAGTATATACAACATGGTCCGTCTTTTCCGCAAAGGGCTTGGTATGCGTTATGTGGGTAAAATTCACGAACAAATAGAAAAACGTGGCAAAGGAGCATTCAGTGATATCCGATTCAAGCACTACGGGTACTATATGGACGAACAAAAGATACAGATCAAACTTCAACAACGAAGAGATATGCTAAGCGATGCTATTTCTGAAAAACCTGATGACCCATACAACTATTTCCAGCTCGCCGCAACTTACGATTTTATTGGTAATTTAGCAAATACCTTAATGTTCGGAGAAATAGCATTGGAATTAGCGAACAAGAAAAATCTATGTGCTGACTATGTTCTTAATATCTACTACCTATTAGCTCGTTGTTACCTTCAGTTAAACGACCATGGTAAATCGGAACACATATGTTTGAAAGCACTAAGTATTTTTCCCAAAAGCTTCGATATAAACTACCTTCTAGCATCTATATACTTTCAAGAACGAAAATGGGAATTATGCGAAAAGTATGGCAGGCAGGCACTTGCAACAATGGATGAGATTTTAAATAAGCCTTCAGCTCTGGGAGGATCCTACCTGATAAATGTAAACGAATTTTACAGAATTCCCCTGATGCTTGGTTACATCAACTGCATCAACAAAAAATTGGAAGAGGCGGAAAAATATTTCCTTCAAGCCTGGGAAAAATCTGAACGTAACATCAAAGTGGCTGAAGAAATATGCCTAATATATACACGCTTTGGTTTAACAGATTTTACATCTCGATGGTTGGAAACTTTATGGGAGAACAGAGGAGAACATGAACAAACTATCTTACACAAATCTCCCGAATTATGTCTGATCTTAGCAAGGAGATTCATGCAAATTAATAAAACAGAAAATTCAGAGAAATGTTTAGAGCTTATAGATGAAGAAAAACTGACTGACAAACAGCAAATCACCTTTAGCTTCCTAAAGATGTTGCTTGCCTGGCACAAGGGTGACGTTTCAGAAACTATTTCACATCTTTTATTCTTACACAAAAAAACAGAATTGCCCATAGATTTCAATATTAATAACATCGATGATTTGGGAAAAATATTCTTCAGCTTGGGGGAATATTTTTGCCGTTCAAAAATGTGGCCTGAGGCGAAAGACGCTATCAAAATAGGGATAATTATATCTCCCCACTTCTTTGTAAAAGAACGTTATTTGGAAATCCTCGAAAAACACAATCCGTAAATTTCCAATACACTTCA
Organism: Syntrophales bacterium; assembly: GCA_026417625.1. Taxonomy (NCBI): domain Bacteria; kingdom Pseudomonadati; phylum Thermodesulfobacteriota; class Syntrophia; order Syntrophales; species Syntrophales bacterium. The sequence continues at coordinate 39,284 of JAOACW010000007.1, forward strand.
ACAGTAAATTTTTTCGAGCATAAAACCTAAAGTTCATCCTCTCTGTTACCGATTAATGGATTGAAGTTAATTAGAGGAAGGAGGGATGAACAAGTAACGAATCAAAAACTAACGTTTAACCAGTTAATCTAATTCTTTAAAACTAGCAAGGAAGCAAAAAAATCAAGGAGGATTGAATTATGGGTTTCAGAATTCAAAACAACATAGCAGCGTTAAACACACAGCGTAATCTTGGCATTTCAGAATCGAACCTAAATAAATCTCTTGAAAAACTATCATCGGGTTACAGGATAAACTCCGCGAAGGATGATGCCGCTGGATTGGCTATTTCTCTGAATTTCCAATCCGATATTGCCTCGATTAAGGTGGCACAGAGAAATATTTCAGAGGCCAATGCTCTGCTCCAGGTAGCGGAAGGTGCCATGAACAGCATCGGTGATATCCTTGTGCGTCTCAAAGAGCTCGCTACACAAGCTGCTTCCAAGAATGTAGGAACGGATATAGATAAGCTTTCACAAGAATATGCTACTCTGGTTCAAGAAATTGATCGTATTGCTGATTCGACAAAGTACGCTGGTGTAGCTCTCACAGATGGCAGTTTCGACAAGAAAGCGTTCCAGATTGGCTATGAAAAGGATACAAATGCCCAGCTTGAAATCTCCATCGATTCTGTGAAATCTTCAAAACTTGGAGTGGCAACAGGCGATATAAGCACGCAAAGCAACGCGTATAACGCTCTGTCTAAAATTGATAATGCCATCTCCACACTTGCTGCAAGTCGGTCCGAGATCGGTGCCTACCAGAATCGGCTAACACACGCTGCCAGCAACCTTGCAATTACGCTTGAGAACTTCACAGCAGCAGAATCCACAATAAGAGATGTGGATATGGCAGCGGAGATGACGAACTTCACCAAAAACCAGATCCTTGTTCAGGCGGGTATGTCCATGCTTGCGCAGGCAAATATGGTACCGCAGTTGGTACTGTCGCTATTCAGGTGACAACTCGATGAATTCTACCCAAAAGGCCCCACAGTTTATTGTGGGGCCTTTTGGTAAGGGAATTGCAGTTATTATTTTGTCAGGTAAAAAAATGGGCAAAAATTGCCGATATATTAATTAAAAGCAAGATACCGAGGTCCTAAATGGCTACGGGTACAAATTTTATAAGTGGATTATCAACGGGACTTGACTGGGAAAAAATCGTAAATCAGATAATCGCCATTGAACACAAGAGGATCGATCTCATAACTAATAAAAAAAATGAATACTCCGAAAAACTCTCGGAGTGGAACTCTTTAAATACAAAACTTCTAGCATTTAAAAATTCGCTAAATAATCTAAAGAAAAGTGAGAACTTTAACCTCTTCAAAACTACACTGGCGACGGATAACCAGAACGTCAAAGCTCCAGATCTTCTTACAGTTTCCACCAGCACAAATGCTTCCATTGGATCATACACGTTAAAAATAAACAGTCTCGCCACAGCACAAAAGCTATCGTCGGATACTTTCTCCAGTATAGACACGCCATTTGGGAATGGCTACGAAGGAGATATCATCGTTAACGGCAGAGTCTTAAACATAACTCCATCAGACACCCTCCGTTCCCTGTGTAATAAGATAAACAGTGCAAACAGTGGTGAAAACCCCATCGGAGTCACAGCTTCTATAATAAGTTCCAATCCGGGTGAGTATAAACTCATCCTTACAAGCGACAAAACCGGATCCGAGGGTATAAAACTCGCCAACGGCGGGAATTTGGATATTTTGAACAAACTTGGATTTACTGACACTTCACGGGTCGCAAAAAATACTATCTCAGGCGGTGTTCTTAGTGATCGTTTTTTGAGTACCACAGAAACATTTCATTTACTTTTGGGGTTGAATAATCCTCAGATGGCAGCTGAAGGAGAAATTGTCATAAACGGTATCCCCATTGGATCTTTAGATCTCGCGACTGACACTCTCCTGTCACTGGAGACAAAATTAAAAAACGCTGGACTCAGAGTTTCCATCATCTCAGAGACAGAGGACAGCAAAACGTACTACAGGCTTTTAATCGAAGGAGCTACTTTTTCATTCACAGACAAAAATAACATTCTTGAAACACTTGGGTTCATTAGAGCGGGTTATTCTGACGTGTATGGACTTATAGGGGATATGGGCAACACATCAAAAGGATCCCCCATTACACCAAACACTTTGATAAAGGACATAGATGGTTACATTGGATTTTCTCCCACAGATTACATACACCTCGAGGGATTTGATACTGATGGAAACGCCGTTAGCGATACCCTTACTATATCAGAAAACACAACTATTGCTGATCTCCTTGACAAAATAGAATCCACATTTGGAAATGTCACAGCTTCTATAACATATGACGGTAAACTGAAAATCGTGGATAACACAACAGGTGAAAGTCCTTTGAGCCTCAAAATATACGTCAGAAACCAAAATGGGCAAATTGATGAAACTCTGAAATTTGACAGCGATTACGACATGGGAACAGCCACTGCAGTAAGAAAAAGGGAAATCACAGCAGGAACAGACGCCTCCATAACCATTGATGGAATAAATGTATCGAGAAAAAACAATAACATTGACGATCTTATCCCCGGTTTAACATTAAACCTCTTAAAAGCAGACAGAAACACTAATATTACTATTAATGTGACAAGAGACATTGATACTATTTTGGGTTATATACGTAACTTTGTTGACAGTTATAATAGCGTATCCTCCTATATTCGCCAACAAACCTCGTACAACAGCACTAACAACAAAGCAGGCGGAGTCCTCTTCGGAGATGGAACACTCCACCGTGTGAAAGCAGACCTTGCTTCCATTCTAGTTCAGAGTATATCGGGAGTAAACAAACATCTTTCTTCCCTCGGTTTGATCGGTGTCAGTGTGGACAGATACGGTCAACTTTCCATAGACGAGAATAAACTAAGAAGTTTGCTGAATAGCAATTTCATGGACGTAATGAAGGTTTTTGCAGTATCCGCAACAACATCTTCGTCAATGATTACGTACATATCACACGGGACACACACAAAACCAGGTACATACGACGTTTACATTACGAAAGCTGCAACACGAAGTACATCCAATCCTTCTGATGCCACTGAACTGTCCGGAGATGAAACATTAACCATCACTTCGCTAGGATCGGTTGCAGTAATTGAATTAACACAAGGAATGACAATGGACCAAATAGTTAATGCCATAAACAGCGAGGTGACTGATCTCGGGCTCACAGCCTATCTCGACACAAAGGGTCACCTAGTTATAAGAAGCAACCACTATGGTTCTGGTCACTCTTTTACCATCCACCAGAAAAACAATCTGTTATGGTACAGCGGCGATCAGGTAGTAGATAATGGAGAGGATGTGGAGGGCACGATAAACGGGGAATTGGCCACAGGCACAGGACAGCTACTCAGAGGAACAGCCGGTAAACCAAACATAGACGGTCTTGTAATAAAGTACACCGGTACTCAGACAGGCCATGTGGGAACGTTAACTCTTACCATTGGTGTGGCCGAACTTTTCGACAGGGTTCTCTACAACATGACAGATTCTACCAATGGATACGTAACCACAAAAAAACAATCTCTAGAGAATTCAATAAAGGACTACGAAGATCAAATTAATGATATGGAAAAACTTCTCGACAAACGCAAGGATCAACTTTTGCGAGATTTCCAAAAAATGGAAGCGGCCATACAAAAACTCAAATACCAGAGTGACTGGCTCACTGGACAGTTAGAAACAATCAAGAAATCTTGGAATTTGTAAATAAAACAAGGATCCATGGAGGATTTAAACTATGTACAGAGAGGCTTTTAAATCTTACGAAAAAGCTAAACAAACCACCACCGATCCCTTAAGGTTGGTGGTAATGTGCTATAGTGCTGCTATAGAGAACTTAAAAGAAGCAAAAGTGGCCTATGAAGCAGGTAACTATATTAAGAAGGCTCAAGCTTTACAAAAAACATTGGACATTATCTATTTGCTCGACAGTGCATTAGATATGAAAAGCGGGGGTCATATAGCTGCTAACCTGCGAAGTCTTTACCATTTCATCATAAAAACACTCGTCAATGCTGATCTTAAAAAGGATATTGCTATGATTGAAAGAGTTATCTCTATATTATCTGATCTGGAATCGGCATGGATTGCCATTGAAAATAACAAAAGCACAGCAAAAGAGGCACATCCCAGTAGCGAAGAGCTCAAAATAGATTCAAAAGCCCTTCAAAGTACGCTCTTACATGCATGGAGCGCATAAATTAAAATGAACCAGATTAAAGCCTTGGAGCTACTCGAAAGAAAGCTCAAAATTTATAATCTTTTATACCTCACCATGCAAAATCTCCATATCTTTTTGAAGAACAAAAACCCCCAAAAAGTTAATGAATGTATAATGAAATGTGAAAAACTAATGGAACTCATAAATTCCATTGACAAAAAACAGGATAAGTATCGAGAATTCGAGATCTTGCAAATCAAGAAAGAAACAGCAAATTTACTGGCTAAAATGAAAGCGATATTACAGCAAATAATTCATGAAAAAGAAAAGTGCATCGAATTCATGAACGACTACCTGAGAACCTTGAACTTAGAAGCTGTAGAGATTACTAAGAAAAAAGAATTACTAAAAAAATTGAAGAATGAAGAAAAATTAACTCCCCTCTATTTAGATGTCAAACTTTAGTCTATATTGAATCTAGTGCATTAAATCTCAAGTTTATTTTCTGAGCTGCCGATTTATATGATGCAAGGATATGGTAAGGAGGTGACCATCACTTGAAGGTAGAACCTGCAGATTTAATATCTACGTTTATGTTGGGCAAAGAAACGCTTACTCTCACAACCTCAGGTAAGGAAAACAACACCAGCCAACATGGAATGACAAGCGCTTCCAAAAACGAAATCTCCCGACTCGTAGAAAAAATGCAAACTTATCTTCAAAACATGAACATATCCATAAATTTCACAACATATGGAGAGAAAAACGAAAGAATAGCGATCCTTGTTGTAGAAAAGGAAACGGGGAAAGTGATCCGCGAAATACCCCCAGAAGAACTCCAGAGACTCTACCAAAGGATGTGTGAACTCTCAGGCCTCCTGTATAACGGTAAAATTTGAAAGTCACCCTGCAATGTAACCAGCATGAACAATCCTCTCCATGATTGTGTCTTCTATCAGATGATTTGAACTTAAAATTTCGTCTTTATGATCAATAAGGTCATATTGAACAGGGTAATCTTCTTCTTCTATTATCAATTGAGCTCCAAAACGTTTTGATACGTTTATTACAAGGGGAGCCTTAAGATTCGCCGTAATTCGCAAGGGATTCAATCGAACCGTTACAATGGAGAACAGTGCCACATCTTCAATTTTTTCTATCTGCAGAAATTCCAAATCGGTTTCCTTCAGAAATGGGTCATAAGTCCTTTTGATAATCTGAGGATTGACAACAACAAAGGCTAAAGCCGCATTATCGATAGATTGCAACCACATAAATGGTGCATCCTTCTCGTGAGACTTTAATAGGATAAAACGCCTCCACTTTTCAAATCCCAGTATGGGACCCTTAAAAAAAATTATCTTATCCTCTTCAATTTCTATACTTCCGAAACGGGTAGTTAAAACATTCACTTTACTTCCCCCTTCTCAATTTTTCCCACTATATCGGCAAGTGACATAACTGTAAGTGCGGCTGCTTCATTCTGTTCTTGAATCATTCTATATATCTCCTCCCTATAAACGGGTACGTTCTTTGGTGCTTTTATCCCCAACCGCACTGCGCTTCCTCTTATTTCCAAAACCGTAACTTGTATACTGTCACCTATATTTACTTTCTCACCAGTTTTCCTCGTTAGGACGAGCATAAAACTTACTTCCCCTGGAAGCCATTTCACTCAAGATACGGCATAATGTTTATCTCCTGTATACGCGAGGCCGCATAGTAACATGCCTTAAGCGCCAATTCTTTCATAGACAATTGAGTGGCCAGCTGAACCACATCGGCATCTTGAATATCGCTAATCATCTTACTGACTTCCAACCTGATCTGATCAAGGCTGCTCTTTGCAATCTCCAATCTATTCATCTTGGCCCCACAGCTCGCAATGGCAATGTTGACTTGATTCTGCGCGGCTCCCAGATCTGGAAGTAGTTCTGAAAGCCGTTTTTCATCGTTTTCCTCAAGAGCTGTCTTAATATCTGCCAAAAGCTTGAAAACTTCTACTTTACCCCCGCCCTGTTTGGTAAAAACCTCTGCTCCAGAAATACTGTAACTGAATTTGGCATTTTTACTCACAGCTATACACTGTTCTTCTAGATCACCTCGGAAATTACCAGGTGCATACGCACGTACATAAAACGTATCTCCTTCTGCGAACTCTCCTGGTTCAAAAATGAGAACCAATCCTTCCCCAAGATCAATTCCATCACTCAATTCACCAGGTGCGCTCTCTTCGGACCACGTCTTTCCACCATCGGTGGATAGCTTATACGTTGCTTCTTCCTCATTACCACCGTGGACAATCCTTACAACTATCGTTCTATTTTTTACACCCGTAAAAGCACCTGTTACCGATAGGCTTCCGGTGTATTTATTATCCTTTGCCCCAACAGGAGTATCTACATAAGCTTCACTCCAACCCCCTACAAAAGGGACAGTGTCATCCCGGGAACCACCAAATATATACCTATCCCCCAACTTCGCATTTGCCAGGGACAATATTTCCCCATATACCTCTTGAATCTCTTGAGCAGCAATTCTTCTGCTAGTGCTGTTCGCTGTGGCCGAAACTTGAGACATAACAATCTCTGACACCCGGGTTAATAGGTCACTTATGCTTGAAAGCTTTGACTCTGTCTCTTTTAACCATGTATTAGCATTATTGATACTCCGCGAGTACATATCGACGTCATTTTCAGTTTGTTTCAAATCAAGCAACTGAGAAGCCCCGAGAGGGTTATCAGAAATTTTGTTAATCTCTTTGAGACTTGAAAGCTTAGCCATAACATTATTGTATCTTTCGTTTGCGTAAAAAATATTGTCTAAAATCGTGAAGTATTTCATGCTATCCGTAACACGAAGTGCCATATGAACCTCCTCTTACTTAACAAGCTCCAGCAAATTTTCCATTAAATCATTTGCAGTTTGACAGAGTTTACCTGCCGCACGATAAGCCAGTTGAAATTTGACGAGATTTATCATCTCTTCATCAAGCGAAACACCGGCTATACTCTCTTTCTGTTGCTTCAACTGCTCATACACTGTTCTATGGTAATCCACACTACGTGCCGCCTGGCTTATATCCCTAGCTATCTCACCAATAAAAGACGCGTAGTAACTCCCAATCGTCTCTATTCCATTGCTCATTATAAGCTTATCCTTGAGAGCTGCAACTTCCCCCGCTTTTTCCCCATTACCGTTGACGGTAGAAGATGCCACAATTTTACCTCGATCACCAACAATTTCAGGATTCAACATAATATCCCGTGCATAGGATTCAGAACCTGAGGTGCGAAGTACAAAGAAACAAATACCAGGATTTCCGTACTGGTCGTATCCACTTACGTGGATTTCATTTACGGATTTCATGAACCCCTTAACCATCTCATCCAGTTTGTCCCTATAATCCTCAAGTTTATCGTCCCTCACCATTATAAGTCCCCCCAATCTCCCCCGCTCACCACGCGTCAGAAAGGAATTCAAAACAGTTTGGTTGGCGTTACTCAAATACACATCATGGAAGGTGGATGAACTGTTCTTAACCAACCTCAAGTCATAATTAGTTACACCATCCACAATTGCCTCACCATCTGGCAGGTAAATATTCAAGGCGTTGTTTTCATCGACAATATAGTGGCAATCCAAGAGTTCGCTCAGTTTCAGAAGAAGCTTTGAACGCTCGTCTAAAAGACGATTTGCCTCACCCGATTCGCCCGATATTTGCCCTATGCGTGTATTAAGATATGCGATCTCGGAGGTAAGATTATTTATTTCCGAGATCACATCTTTAATGGTGTTGTCAATACTTACCTGAATATTATAAATCTGATCGGCAAAAAAGTTAAACTGATCCGCAAGGCTTTGAGAGATGGCAATAATTGCATGCCGCTCGACCTGTCCTGTTGGATTAGAGGCTAAATCTGACCACGCCCTCCAGAATTCATTCAGAGCATCACTTAACTTACCACCTGAAACTTCATTGAACACCGTTTCGACTTTCTTCAATATATCGTTCCTCGCCTCACAGTAACCAAGTCGCTGAATCTGCTGAGCGCTTTGAAGTTCTGTAAAGCTATCAAACATCCGCTGGATCTTTGTAATCTCCACACTCAGCTGAGCTGAAGCAGCCCCAGCCTGAACATTTCCAGTTGCCGTAAACACAGGCACCTGACGGGAGTAACCCTCTGTGTTCACATTGGCTATATTTCCACCCGTAACATCAATGGCTAACTGATTGGCAAAAAGGGCATTTCTCGTTACGTTAAGTATTGTGCTTATTGACATCGCTCATCCTTCCCTATTGATCACACAACCTGGCCGACTGTTAAGTATAACTTTGCCCCCCTTTGCATAAATTAAGTGGGGACTCATCAAATTCTGAAGGTACAAAAGCCAATCCCTGAGGTACGAAATGGCAGATTCTATCAACTCTTTGTTGGCTAAATTCAGCGAATGAACTCTTGAACACTGATCTTTTAACTCCTTTATCAAGGAGAAAACCCTATCATCATTAACCAAGTCACTCTCAGATGAATCATGTAAACCCACGTTACGGGATGAACCACTCTTGTGAAATAACAACTTTAGTTCCCCTTTCCCCTCCCACAACAACGCGATCTCACGCACAATTCTCTCTTTTTCTTTTATTACTGATATCATATCATCCAGAGAAGCCTTTATTATGGCCTTTCTTTCATTTACCAGGACTTCCTCAAGATTCCTGTAAAGTTCTAACGTAAGAATTAAAATCGTCTTTAAACTCTCTTTCTCACCCATGATAGATCTCGTAAAAATTTAAGTAACCTCGTTTTCTATTTAATTAAGCAATTAACATACCATGTTAAATTCTTGTATTTTTCCAAAAAAAACGGCCTTATATAAGGCCGTATACATCTGCAGCTCGGAAAATTTTTCCTACCTTGGTCGGATAACTCAGGCAAAAATGTCTATCAAATTCTCGCCCACTATTTTTCTCGCCAGATCTTCAGCAGGAACTTTGTATTCACCGCTCTCTATCTTCTCTCGCATTTTTTTGACCAAATCATCTCGCACTTCAGGTTGGGACTCTATTAACTTCTTCATCTCATTGAATTCTTTTGCCCTATCAGAAAGACTAACTCTTTCTTCAGGCAAAGGGTAGGCACCGACTTGCTCTTTTTTCTCGGAGGCACCTGCTACTGATTCGTTTTTGTGATACCTCTGTACTGCATCAGGTACAATCTCTTTATAGTCTCCTATCTTCATGGCCGTACCTTCAATGACCTTGTTATTGTTCTTAACACAATTATCGGTTAATCCAAAAGAAAACTTTACTTCCTTAAGCGATCTTTTTTACCCGTATTCGACACAAGGTGATCGTAAAGTATATTCTGAATACCCAACCCACCGTTTCGTTGAGCTATACTTTCTGCAATACTTTGATCCATAACCATATACCACGTATCTGTAATAACCCCCTGACTGAATACACCCCCCCTTGGAACGGTCCGCCTCATTGTCTTCAACATCTGGTAAATGAGGAGTGCCTCAAAATCAGCACAGGCTCTTTTCAAACGCTTCTCATTGTTGCTTTGTTGATTCTCAAAAGCTATTCCTTGATTTGAAACACCGTCAATTTTACCAAATGGCTTCATCAAATCACCCTAAGTTCAGCCTGTAACGCCCCTGCAGCTTTAATTGCCTGTAGTATTGTTATTAGATCACGGGGAGAAACCCCAATAGCATTAAGAGACTGCACTATGTCCCGGATGCTCACACCCTCTTGAATAAGGTGCAACTGTCTCTTTTCTTCATACACTTTAACGTCAGTGTCTTTGGTAACCACGGTTTGTCCCCCTGGAGCCACAATTGTGCCACTCTTCCCTTCATAGGAAGGCTGAGTCGCCTGTTCCGGAGGTCTTGGTGAAAAAGGCAACGGCTGTGAAACCCGCATACTTTCCTTAATGGTTATACTAAGATTACCATGGGCAATAGCCACAGTGGAAACTCTTACGTTCTCCCCCATAACTACTGTCCCGGTTTTTTCGTTTATTACGACAACAGCAGGCTGGCTTACAGGAATGTCGATATTTTCCAGATCGGAAATAACTTCCATTATCTTCTTCTGTACACCTTCAAGCAATGTAATAAGGACAGTCCCCGAATCCTTCGGCTGGGCATAAACCCTATCGGACATTAATGCATTTATGCGGTGAGCCATATCTTTAACAGTGGTAAAATCAGGATTGTAGAGGTTAATTGTGAACGTGTTCACCTTCGTGAAATCTAGAGGAACCTCTCTTTCCACAAGAGCACCGTTAGGCACTACACCCACGTTCGTTTGATTTTTGGTCACTGACGCTGTTGCACCCCCTGCGGTAAAACCTCCGATAAAAACCGGCCCCTGGCAAACAGCATACACTTCTCCATCCGGCGCTCTAAGTGGTGTCATGATAAGTGTCCCACCCTGTAGACTTGTAGCATCCCCAAGGGAGGAAACCGTACAATCCAAGCGCGTCCCATTCTTTGCGAAAGGGGGGAGATTCGCAGTAACTATCACAGCTGCCGTATTTTTTGATTTTATACTCTCCATACGTTCTTTAACGGAAAGTCCCTGTCTGCTTAACATGTTGGCGATAGTTTCCCTTGTGAAACCATTTTTGACATCGTCGCCTGTCCCCATCAAACCAACTACTAGTCCGTAACCAACAAGTTGATTGGACCTCACCCCACCAATACCCGCTATGTCCTTTATGCGTGCACTATAACAAACTGAGATTGAAAAAAATTCCGCTATAATTGCAACAATCAAAACTTTAGAAACAAAAGAACCAACAGATTTCATAAAATTAGCACGCCCCCATCAGTAGGCTAGAAAGGCCATATCCAGTCAAGGATACGTGTACCCCATCCCGGTCGCATCTTATCATTAATAACACCAGAACCTGTAAATACTATCCGCGCATCAGAAATACTTGTTGAATACACATAATTTTCAGCTGTAACGTCCTGTGGACGAACAATACCGGTTATTATAAGGTACTGATCCTCTGCATTTATCGTTATTTGCTTACGTCCCTCAATTAACAGATTTCCGTTTTCCAGCACCTTAACAACCCTACCAGTTACCACAGCCTTCAACGTACTTCCCCTGCTCGTGTCTCCGCTTCCTTTAAGAGAATTCGTGGATTCCCCACCCACCGAGATGGAACTTCCCATATTGGGGTTTCGCTTTAAAATTGAGGTATCTATACCTAGAAGCGCTGAGATTGAGGTACCAGTAGTAGTTGTTCTGCTGGTATTTGTCGTAGCCCTGTTCTGTCCCAGAGACGATTCTTCTATTACAATTGTTATTGTATCATTGACGTAACGAGCCTTGTTATCGGTGAAAAGCATATTCCTATTATTTTCGCCAACCCACAAGGAACCTTGAGCTGGTTGAACACTCGGTGCATGTTTTGCTTCAGGAAAGGCATTGTAATGTTCCGGTTTCACGCTGTACCTTTCCGCACACCCACAGATAAACAGCATAGAAACAATAAATATCAAAACCCCTCTAATAATCAATAACAACATGGTTCTCACCTACCACCCTTGCATATACAATCCGATTAGAAGACATGTTTCTAACCTTCACTATCGCATCTCTCATGCCGTCCTCTTCACAGATGGCCACTGTATCTATCTGTATCGACCCTCTATCGAGCTGAAGTTTAACCACCTTTCCTTTTCTCACAAGGATAGGTTCCTTTAAAACGTCCTGCGTAATTTCTACACCCTTTGCAACAGGTGCAACAAGCACTCTCCCTACGACCTGATCAACAGAGGACACAAGCTTCGGATTTAAATGATAAACCCACTTACTTTTAACTTCTACATCCTCAGCCTGCAGAATCCTATTTCTACCAAGGGACTCCCTGGCAACTACAACCGGCCTATTCACAGCAACACGAACTGGAACCACAATGTTTTTTTTCATACCTTTAGAAGTTTCCAAAGTGACATTGAAAGAAAGATTTCCTATAAACTCTCCACTTCCGATCCTTTCCACATAAATAATCACCTTTTCCCCTACAGGCAATTTCCTCGCCCAAGCATTTTCCAAGAATTCAATATGCACATCTTCCTTCGCCCATGGGATACCTCCTTCAATGTATTGACGCACAACCTGTCTTATAGATCTTTCATCCACCATCTGGGTTTTGTGGAGTTCAGAGGCACCCAATTGATGACTAGCGTTTAAGGTTATTAACAATGCCCAACATAGAATCAGCAGTTTGTATCGACTTTGAATTGATCTCATAGTTACGCTGCCCCACAATCATTTTGACCATTTCTTCGATAACATTAACGTTAGACATTTCGAGGAAGAATTGATTTATATAGCCTCTACCCTCTGTGCCGGGATTTCCCACAAGGGCATCCCCAGAGGCATCCGTTTTATCAAAGAGATTCCTTCCTAGACTAGTAAGACCTGCGGGATTGACAAAACGTGCTATCTGAATCTGACCTACCTGCGTTATGTTACCTGCCTGATCCGTGACTGAAACAACCCCTGTCTTGTCTACCGTTATAACGAGAGCGGTACTGGGGATGTTTATTGTGGGTACCAATAAAAGCCCTTCTGAGTTAACGATATTACCATCCTTGTTTAGTTTAAAACTACCCGCCCTAGTATAAACCGTTTTGCCAGTACCGTCATCAACCTGAAAGAATCCCTCTCCCTCTATAGCCCAGTCAAGGGAATTACCCGTTTGAACAAAATCACCTTGAGTAAATATCTTCTGGGTAGAGACAGCCTTCACACCCATACCGATCTCCATTCCTGCTGGTAGCTGGTTACCCGTTGCCGAAGTTGAGCCGGCCTTTGTCAAAACTTGATACATAAGATCTTGAAAATTGGCCCTCGACCTTTTGAAACCGACTGTATTTATGTTTGCAAGATTATTGGCAATAACATCCTGCTCAATCTGCTGTGCTGTCATTCCAGTAGCTGCCGTGTAAAGAGATCTAATCATGATGCCTCCTTTCTACGCAATGCGACCAATGCGGCTTGTGGATAATTTGTCTCCATCATTTATCGTTTGAATCAATCTCTGATATGTTTCCATTAACCTGTGGAGTTCGATCATGTTCACCATTTCTCGTATTACATTCACATTGGAAAATTCTAGGTAGCGTTGCCTCACATTGTGATGTTTTTCTACCTGCTCCGGAGATTCCTCTGATCTAAAGTAACCGTTGACATCTCGCGACAGTTTGTTTAAATTTTTAAACGTTACAATGGACAACTGACCAACGGGATTACCATCAACAACCAACGTACCATCTGAACTCACATCCACATTGCTTCCCTGAATTCTCAGAGGACCCGAGATCCCCATCACACGATCACCCCATTGAGTAACAAGATAACCCTCATGATCAATTGTAAAATCTCCCCTCCTTGTGTATCGGAGTCCCTCTGCTGTCTGCACAACAAAAAAACCTTCTCCCGATAAGGCAAAATCGAAAAGATTACCCGTAAACTGAACAGAGCCTTGACGAAAATCAATAACCGTTTTCTCATCAAACATTTTACTTTCTTTACCCGATTCATAAACGATACAATCCTGCTTAAAACCGGTGGTTGCTGCATTTGCGAGGTTGTTAGAAACAACATCCATACGCTTCATCACCCGTTCAGCAAAATGAGATACCTGAACCACATCGTTTATCATCATCTACCTCAAAAATTCTTTTTTGTGATTTTATTTTGCAATTGATGTGCCAATAATTTATCTCACTCAACAGAGTGAAATTTCAGCTAAGTTTGCAAAATAGATTTCAACGTGCGTAGAAAGTTAAGGAAGGAATTTTTTTCCCGAGTCAATTATTTGGCAGATTTTCCCTTTTTTTCTCGTTTAGTCGATAAACAAAAGCCAAAATTTCTGCGATCGCACGGTAAAGTTCTGAAGGAATCTCCTCTTCCAGTTCCAGCCGGCACAGCACTTGAACAAGCCAGGGATCTTCTTTTATTGGTATTCCATGCTCCCGAGCAAGTGCGATTATTTTTTCAGCGACAAAACCACGGCCTTTTGCGACTACGCGTGGGGCTCTGTCCCTTTGTGCATCATAAGCAACAGCAGCGGCAAGGAGTTTCTCGGACCTTTTCTTCATTCTCTGACCTATGCGAAAACACTCAACGTTTCCAGATTATTTACAAATAGTCTACTTCTGTAATCCGTAATCATCCTTTTAAAATCAGCTTCGTATGTGCACGTAAAATAATTAACTATGAATCCGGCATCAATCAAAAGATCTTTCAATTTTGGCAACTGTTCTGAAATCTCAAAATGTGTGGATTTTTCACAACAACAAATATGACAATCCATACTCTTACCCTTTATCCACACTTCGACAAATATCTCACCCAACATATCGGGATTAAGCAACATAACAAAGTGATACGTTCTTTCGTTGGTGGATTCACTCTGTATCCATCTTTCTATATACAGGTCCTGTTGTAGTATTCCACCTGGAATCATCACTGGTATGGGAAAGTAATACGGATCACCGTACTGCTCAGCTACGACATTTAAAATCTGTAGTGTTTCTATCGATTCAACCGCTTCCTGTACTTTTTTGCAGAATTGCTCAATAAACATCCTTTCTAAACAGTCATCCGTACTCTCCATTAAGTTCCTCAATACCTGCAGAAGTTCCAAATATGCACCCTTTAATCCCGCCCTCTCTCTGATTTTCGAATCAGACCTGTTATCATGGAGAGTTTTCAACAAACCACTTTCAAAGATAAGCCCCATGTGCTTAACATATCCACTAATATCAGGTGATCCTTCACCACCTCTAACGAAAGAAAATAAAATCCTCTTCAAGAAATGATTAACCCTCTCAACATGTTTGGTAACAACCTCTCGAGTGTATGGAGAGACATCTCTTAGTGCATCAATACATTTAAAGAATTCCATCAATGAATGTGTGAATCGCTGGGGATTGGACCGATGTAGCAGCAAATAATACTTGATACCAGAGTCAGACTCTTTCGTAGAGAGAATTTCCAATTCTATACGAGGGAAAACATTTTTAACACGCAACAGAAGACTACTGCCTGCCTCAACATGTGTTTCTGTTCTTACTGTAAGAAGATTTCTATTACCTATCTGCAAAACCACAGCATCGCCATTTTTTTTCAAAACATAAGCCTCAAATACGGCACCGGGTCTAAAGATTTCCCTCAGAATCATCTCACTTTGGACCCCACCCATAAAAGCGCCTTGACTACGTAACAACTCTGGTGGTTTTACGTTGAAATTCATTCTTTCTGAGAACTTCTGAACCTTATGATATTATTGAGGAGGTCTAATTCGCCGGCCGTTAAATTAAGTTCCCTCGCTATATCTTTAAGTTCGTGCCCCATCTCTAACAACTTTAAAGCTTTACCGTATCTCTCCCGTTCCACTTCCTCATCTTCTCTATTCGACGGAAGGCTGTACATCTTCTCCGCTTTTTCAACAATTTCATGGAGGCGTTTCTCTCGCTCATCAAGTGATGTGGCAATAGTCTGTAGTTCCCTTTTGCCCTCATCCAATTTTGCCATAAACTCGGAGGCAAAAGTCTGCGATTCATCCATCAAACGCTTAAGTTCAACAAAATCAGCCTGAGAGACTACTAACTGCTCTTTTTCCTTGGAGCGTATAGTCCGAAAAAGCAACATCAAAACAGCAAGGAGGAAAACATCTATAAGTAGTTGAATAATCTGCAAGGTGATCAACGTCATTTCACACCTTAATGTCAATGTGATCCTTTTTAGTCCGTGGAAGCTCACCCCCACTTTTTTTCTCCTCTCCCTTATCCTTTCCACTACCCTTCTCTCTCTTATGACTGCCACCACCGCCTTCGTAGCGATCCACTTGAAAACTTAGAGGCTGTTCTTCAGGTGTAAATTTTACAGTCTCCCGCTGTTTCTTTCTTTCCACATCAAACTGATGGGCAAAGTGGCGCTGTTGCACATCAGAGTACTGCTGCTGAATATTCTGCACTTTCTCAGCTATGTGCAACTGTGTTATAGCTTGTTGAGTATCTATAGGTTTCACCGCTTCTACTTAAGAAATGAATTTACCGTCTATGCTATAATAATCGGTTACGGTTCTTCTTTTTTTTAACTTTCAAACCAAATTTCCACAACCTGAGTTCCATCCTCTACCCTACAAGATGTATTGCACCCAATAAGCTGTAAAAGTTTTATTATATCCTTAACCGGAACGAGACAATCATCCCCCACATCCGCATTTTCATTATTAAGGCTGCCATTGGAAACAAAGGGATAATACACCTTCAGTCCTACACGATTCCCCTCTCTTAACGTTGAAATTTTCAACTTCTTATCTTGTGTTTTTTCGATGTCCCTAATAGCGTTATGCAAAATTGCCCATATACAAACAGAAAGAAACGCCGGTATAGTCCTCAAAGTTGGAAGATCATCCTCCAAAGTAAATTCCTTCACCACCTGGTGTTTGAATTTTAGGTAATTCTCAGCAAAACTAAGCTCCGTTTTCAAAAAATCAGTTAACGAAATCGTAACCTCCTCAGGGTAGTGCAAATATTGGAATTTAGTACCCACAACCTCAAACATCCTGTGAAAACGCTCTGATTCATCGTTCATTATTTCAACGTCTCTGATTAATCTACTAAGAAGTTCACCACAATGATTCATAACATCGGGGTGATTCTCTTCGATTAGAGCTACAAGTTGTTGAATCCTTCTACTCATTATCTGTGCCCGCCCCATGATACCATTCAATGGATTAGCAAAGTTATGAATGATACCTGGTATCAGCTCACTCACAATCGTTGACTTGAAATCCTCTTCCAGCTTTTTGTAAATATTCTGCGCCTCCATGGTCTTCCTCTTATGAGATTACCAGAAATTTTGTTATGTATATATCACGCACACAACTCATTCCTATCATCCTATTGACGTTATCTTTAAGCTTCTTTTTCAACGTTTTCCTGACAAACGTATTGGAGATTAAATCATCCTTCTCATCATCAAGAGTCTGATATATAATTTTTCTTATCTCCTCCAGTTTTCCTAAAACAAGTTCCCTTCTCCCATCATCAACCTCCAAGGTGAAACTGCACGACAAAATATATTGTCGATCTCTAATATCCTTAACAGATACGAGCAAATCATCAACACTAAAATGCTCCACCTTCGGAACTGAGTTATCAAATTCTAGTGAAACTCCAGTCCTTTCTTTTAAATTCTCTGAGAAGTTTCTAAAATACCACCAGCTCCCTCCTGCGACAATCAAAAATAAAACAACAAACGATAGTATGATATATGAACCCCACAACTTCTCTTTAAAAGAGATCTGCTCTTTAGAAGGTGAATCCGTTATTTCGACTTGACTTTCAGGTATCTCGTAAAGATCTAGTTTAGCTTTTCTCTTTGCCATACACCCTCTCTAAACAGACACTGTCTCCCGAAGATGTAATAGGTGTGATCGCAATCTTATGATTGCCTGTGAATGGATTTGACAGACCCGTGATTCTGTAATTTTAAGAACAGCTCCTATTTCTTTCATCGTCATCTCTTCATAATAATACAAAGACAAAACAATCCTCTCTTTCTCAGGCAGACTATCAATAGCATTTTTCAACAATCTCCTGAGTTCCTCAGACTCAAGCAGATCAAGAGGATTCTCCCTGTCGAGATAGTTGAGCCACTCTTCATCAACGTGAAAATCAATGTAATCAGAAGACAAATCCTCAGCACTTAAAAGAGTCACTAACTTTGCCTCATCCAGCAACTCATAATACTCCTCAATTGATAAACCAAGATGAACAGAAATCTCCTCTTCTGTAGGTTCCCTTTTCAGTGTTTGTCTTAGGTGATTGATAGCTTTTTCAACCTTTTGCTCTTTATGTCTAACAGACCGAGGTATCCAATCGTTTGCCCTAAGCTCATCTAGCACCGCACCTCGAATACGAAACTTTGCAAAAACATCGAAAGGAACATTCTTGGATTCATCAAATTTATCTAAAGCAGACATAAGACCAATTATCCCAGCATTAACAAGAGATTCCTTATCTGCGAGGTCCATAGGCAATCTCGCAGTCATCCTGTTCACTATGGTTTTAACCATAGGTGCATACTGAAGTATGAGTTTTTCCCTCGTCTGTTTATCGATACTCATGTCCTACAAAAGCTTCATTGAAGAAGGAGAGAAGCCCTTCGTCATCATACTCCACCGTCTCAGTACATATTTTTTCAGCAATCTCCTGCAAACACCTGCTTGCCGGCGAATGGGGAAAGATTTCCACAAGTGCTTTCTGTCTCTTAACAGCTTCTTTGAAGTTATCGTCAACAACTATATACCCAAGAAAATCCACATGAACGCTGAGAAAATGATCGGTTACTTTCTGTAAGCGTTTGAAGACGTCTTTGGCTTCCGCAACGTTCCTAACCATGTTTATAATAATCCTGAACTTCTTCCTTGAGTAGTTTTGATACATAACTTTCATAAGTGCGTAGGCATCAGTAAGCGAGGCGGGTTCAGGAGTTGCAACAACTATAATCTCTTTTGCTGTCATGTTAAAATATGTAACATTACCTGATATACCCGCAGCCGTATCGATAAGTAGAAAATCAGGGCGCTCACGCATAGCATTCAACTCATCGATCAGGGCAAGTTTATAGCCACTGGACAAATCAGCCATCTCTGCGATACCTGATGAGGCGGGCAGTATCATCAGTCTACCTGGTCCCCGGATAAGAATTTCCTCGATGGTTTTCTCCCCTCTTAGGAGGTGGAAAAGATTGTATTTAGGCGTCAAACCTAAAATTATATCAATATTGGCAAGTCCCATATCCGCATCAAGTATCATTACTTTACGGTTTAACCGATCAAGAACATATGCAAGATTTGCAGTAATATTGGTCTTTCCCACTCCTCCTTTTCCACTCGTAATGGCGATTACTCTTATAGGTTTCCTTCTAATCTCCGTCCTTTTTTTCTTATGCTCGCCTTTACCGTCTACTACGTTCCTAAATGATGTTGACTGGTCCACAGTAGCTAACTCCTTCAGTGAATGTGATTTCGGGTAATCAATCGGGCAACAAACTCCGAAGACACCCTGTGGATATCCTGAGGTACGTTCTGGCCGTTTGTTATGTACTCAATAGGTTTTCTTACTCTCTCAATAACATCCAAAAGAGAACCGAAACGCTGACACTCATCCACTTTGGTAAATATTAGGTGATCGTAATCCAGCAGACTAAAATTACTCGATACTCTCATGAGGTGTTCCCTATCCGAGGTAGCACTCAGAAGGAGATACACGTTTACAGAGTTACACGCCTTTAACATCTCGCGAAGGCGATTCAGATATGAAGAATCATGGGATGGTCTCCCCGCGGTATCCACCAGAATCACATCTTTATCTGCAAAGTCTTCAAGAGACTTTTTTAACCCCTTTACATCCTCAACTATACGGATAGGCACGCCTAAAATCTTCGCATAAATCTTTAGTTGTTCCCCAGCAGCTATTCGATAGGTATCCGTTGAGATCAGTGCTGTTTTCTTTCCTTCGTCAATGTGAAAGCGTGCAGCAAGCTTGGCACTGTCGTTGTCTTACCCACACCAGGTGGCCCAACAAAAACCTTTATCCTTTCTGTTTTCTTAACCGGTTCTTTTACAACTACACCTTCGACCACTCGTTCTACGATACGCAATATATCGTCCATATTTTTTGCTCCACTGAATGAAGGATCACTTTGGGCCTGACAAATAATCCGAATAGCCTGCGGTTTTGAAATACCATTTCTCAACAAAACACGGAAAACGCTTCCCAACAGATCATTATCGTAAAAAGGGTGCATTACATTAAAAAACTCGAACAGTGCATCAATCCTATCACGGAGATCATGTAGATCCCTGCGAACGTCCCATCTGTTTTCTAAACGGAAAAGTGCCTCTTTCAACTCCGTTATATCGTCTTCCAAACCATCAAGACGTCTTGCAAATTTCTTTTTGTCGGTGACTTCTAAGTACCCATTATCGGGCATGGCAATTTTTGAATCTTTCTCATAATCCACGGCTGCAATTACTTCTATAATCCGAGGATTGGTGCCCTTTAACGTTTTAGTAGAGATAATGATAGCCTCAGGCCCAAGCTCCTTTTTTATCATGTTAAGTGCTTCCTGAATGCTCGTCACTTCGTACCGCTTGACCTTCATTCTACAACTCCACCAAACCGAAAGAATTCACGTTTGCTTCCCTTGAGATCTCGTTGTGAGCTAAAACTACAAAGTTGGGATAAAACCGCTCTAGAAGTTTCCTAAATTGCCCCCGTATGTGAGGTGAACACAGCAACACAGGATGTTGCCCTTTGGACATAAAAACTGCAGCCACATCTTTCAGCTGTTGCATAATTCGGTTCACTATCTTGGGATCTAAATTAACAAATGACTCATATTCGGTATGTTGTATGGACTGCTGGATGACTTCCTCCAAGTCCGGTGAAAGCATAACTACATTTACGTTACCTTCAGAATCCATGTGCTGCCTTGTTATAAACCTTGAAAGCCCCTGCCTTACATATCCTGTTAGGATATCGATATTTTTTGTCAAAGGAACATAATCGGCCAAAATTTCTATGATCGTCATAAGATCACGGATAGGTACTCTTTCTTTAAGAAGCCGTTGTAGAACCTTCTGGAGGATGTTTAATGGGACAACGTTCGGCACAAGATCGTCAACAACCTTTCCATATGTCCGAGAAAGATTATCCAACAAGGAATACACTTCTTTTCGTGTCACGAGCTCTTCAATATTGTTTTTTATCACCTCACTCAGATGAGTAATGAGAACCGTTGCTGGATCAACAACTACCGCCCCCATAGATTGAGCACGTTCTTTTTCCCTTTCCGGTACCCAGAAGGCCGGAAGACCAAATGCTGGTTCTCTCGTTGGAACACCCGGCACTGTCTTTTCCTTAAAACCCTCAGGAACTATAGCCAAGAAATATCCTGGCATTAGCTCACCACGCGCAACTTCTGTACCTTTAAGGTATATGGCGTATTCATTTGGGTTTAACTGAAGATCATCCCTTATATGAATGGCGGGGATAACAAAACCGAGTTCCTGTGCAAGCTGTCTTCTCAAAGCCTTTATTCTCCCCAGTAGTTCACCACCCTGGGCGGTATCCACCAAATAAATCAAACCATAACCGACCTCCAGACCCAAAGGATCAGGTGGTGAGAGGGCATCTAAAGCTGTTTCAACAGGAGATGGTGCCGATTCCTGCTTGATCTCTTCCGCTGGTTTCCTTGACGTTAGGGTATACGCAATAGTAGCAGCAAGCATCGCCACTGCTATAAACGCCACTTTTGGCATACCGGGAACTAAAGCAAAAATAAATACAAAAAATGCGGATAGAGCGAATATCTTCGGGTTGGAAAAAATCTGATCCTTTATTTCGTTACTGAGCTCCGCTGCCGCCGAACTGCGAGTCACTAGAATACCAGCTGAAGTTGAAATGATGAGAGCCGGAATCTGAGTGACCAAACCATCTCCAATGGTCAGGATTGTGTATGTATGAGCAGCATCCGCAATGGTCATGCCTTTTTGGAGTACACCAATGATAAGACCACCGACAATATTCACCAGAACAATTATAATACCCGCTATTGCATCACCCCGCACAAATTTACTCGCACCGTCCATAGCACCATAGAAGTTGGCCTCCAGCTCAATGTCCCGTCTACGTTTTCTTGCCTCTTCCTCGTTAATTAACCCCGCATTAAGGTCAGCATCAATACTCATCTGTTTACCAGGCATAGAATCGAGGGTGAACCTAGCTGCAACCTCGGCGATTCGAGTGGCGCCTTTCGTTATGACAACAAAGTTTATGAGAACAAGAACAGCGAAAACTATAAAACCGATAACGTAATTGCCTCCAACCACAAACGTTCCAAAAGCCTTTATAACTTGACCTGCAGCATCCGTTCCCTGATTACCGTTCAACAAGATGAGTCGAGTAGAAGCCACATTAAGGGAAAGTCTTGCCAGAGTTGCAATGAGGAGAATAGAAGGAAAAACAGAGAAATCAAGAGGTTTCAACACCGACATGGTCATTAGAAGAATAGCTATGGACACCGCAATGTTCGTAGACAGAAGAAGATCGAGAACGAGGGGAGGTATTGGAACAATCATAACCGTCAGAATACCGACAACCCCCAAAGCCAGTGCAAAACTGCTACTCCGGAAAATATCTGATAAAAGATTTTCACTGTTAGTGTAAATATTTGCCATAATTACAGCGTCCTATTCTTCAAACGATAAACGTAAGCCAGTATTTCTGCTACAGCCTTATAAAGATTCTCCGGAATGACTTCACCAACGTCCACCAGTCTATACAATACCTGTGCCACAACTCTATCTTCAACAATGGGAACATCATACTCCTTGGCAATCTCTTTGATTCGTTCCGCCAAGTAGCCTGCCCCTTTCGCAACCACTACAGGAGCAAGTGTCATTTCAGGATCATACTTCAAGGCTACGGCCACATGCGTAGGATTCGTTATGACGACATCCGCTTTCGGCACAGCTGCCATCATCCTTCGCCGCGTTATCTCAAGTTGCATACGCTTTATCCTGCTCTTGACATGAGGATCTCCTTCTGTCTGTTTATACTCCTCCCTTACCTCTTGCTTTGTCATCATCAGATTTTTCTCAAACTCCCACCTTTGATAGGAGTAATCCAGGATCGCCAGAACAACGAGCAGAAAGCACACATTACCAAGAATGCGATAGGCATTTTCTCCAATGAAACGCGTAATTTGCCAGACACCCTTATTCATCAAAGGTAGAAAATTTCCCATCTCAGAACGGATTGTGAGATAAGCAACGAGAGCAATTACCACAATTTTCAAAGACCCTTTAGCGAGTTCAATCAATGATCTAAACCCAAAAAGCTGTCTTATTCCCCTTAAGGGGTTGATTTTGGAAAGATCTGGTATGAGAAGCACAGGGGAAAACAAGAAGCCCACCTGGATAAGGTTCACAATGAGTGCCACCAGAACCACAACAGCAAGAATGGGAAATACCAGGACAATAAACTGATACGACAAATCCATAAAAAGAGAAGTTACATTCTGGACGTTTATCTCCGTACGAGTTGAGTCCGTTAAAAGTCTGACTGTCAACTTCATAAGTTTTCGCGTTACCTCTTGAGCTTGAAAGTAAAAATAAACAAGCGCAGCACCCAGAATAGCAACTGAGGAAAGTTCCCTGCTTCGTGAAACTTGTCCCTTCTTATGAGCTTCTTCTCTTCGCTTTGGTGTTGCCTTTTCAGTTCGTTCCTGTCCCTGATCTCGTTCAGGCATGACACCCTATCCGTTTCATGACATTGCGTCAAATTATTTACATAATCTTGAGTAGGTTTAAGATTTCATAATCCAGCTTCGAAAATAAATGGGAGACGAAATCAACAAAAACAGAGGCACTTAGTCCCAAAACTAGCAAAGCAGAAACAACGTGGAGGGGATAACCAACAATAAATACATTTATTTGAGGTACTGTCCTCGCGATAACTGCCAGTGATATATTTATCAGCACCATCACAGAAAGAACCGGTGCACTCAGTTTCACAGCAACAACCAGGACATTTTTTGTATATAAAAGTAAATTGTTAAGAAGAAGAGGGGATAGATCCAAACCAAAGAAGGGTATGTAACGAAAACTTTCCGCAAGCCCAAACAGAAAAATGTGATGAGCATCAACTATTAGAAACACAAAAGCACCCATAAGATACAGGAACTCTGAGACCACAGTAATCTGCACATTGCTCAGGGGATCTAAGATATTAGACATATTGAAACCAATCTGAACTCCTATAATTTCCCCTGCAGATTGAATGGCTCCAAACAAACATCTCGCTGTAAATCCTAAGATTAAACCAATTATAATTTCGGTAGCCAGACCTATGGTAACATTCACTATGTTGGAAAAATAAGAGGGTGGCAATTTAACCGACAATGTGGGAAAAATGACAACAGCGATCAAAAAACTCGTTGCCGCTTTAACACGAAAGGGAACAGCACGATCTCCGAAAATGGGAATCGCCATTAGAATAAAGGTCGTCCTAAAAAAAACAAGCACAAAAAGGCCAATTTGTTCCTGCGAGAATAACGGAAAGTTCATATTCTGTTCTTACCTAGACAGAAAATGCCATTTAACCAATCAACGTATGTACATTGGTATGTTTTGAAAGAGTCTCGTTGTGAATGTGATTATTAGTTCCAATATCCACGGTAGTGCTGCAACGAGAGCTATCATACAAGCTACAATCTTAGGCACGAAAACTAGTGTTACTTCTTGAACCTGTGTTACGGCCTGGAGCAAACTGATAAAAACACCCACAACGAGTCCCACTATAAGTACAGGTGCTGCAGCGAAAAGTGTTATTCTTATTGTCTCTGCCATGATACCAATCACTAAATCTGAACTCATCTAACTCTCCCTTCAGCGACTAATGAAAACTACTAACAAGCGATCCCACGACGAGGTTCCAACCGTCAACGAGGACAAAAAGTAAAAGCTTGAAAGGCAGGCTGAGCATGATAGGTGGCAGCATCATCATACCCATGGATAGAAGAATGCTAGCAACAAACATATCAATGATGAAGAAAGGAAGGTATATGAGAAAACCTATCTGAAAAGCTGTTTTGAGCTCACTTATAACAAATGCAGGTATTATAACGTTTAAAGGTAAATCTTCTGGCTTAGATGGTCTTTTCTCCTGAGCAATGCGCACGAATAGAGCCAGATCCTTTTCCCTCGTCTGTTTCAGCATAAAGGATTTGATAGGTGGTGTTGCTTTGCTCATTGCCTCCTGGCCCGTTATCTCTTCATTAAAATAGGGCCGTAACGCATCATTATAAACCTGGTTCCAGACAGGGGTCATAATAAAAAGGGTGAGAAAGAGGGAAAGCCCAATAATGATTTGATTGGGGGGTATCTGCTGGGTTCCAAGGGCATGACGCAAAAGTGAAAGAACCACCACTATTCGCGTAAATGAGGTTAACAGAAGCAAAATGGCTGGCGCAAGCGAAAGAACGGTAAGTACAAATATAAGCTGCAGCGCTGTTAATGCTCTTGAGGGCGAATCCACCGCTCCACCAATACTCAAACTCACATTGGGAATTGGCAGCGGTTCGGCATATCCCTGCGTTAAAGTAAACAGAAGAATAACGCACATCAGGGAAACAGAAAAAGTATATTTTCTTATCGAACAGATCATCATTGACCAACTAACCTTCTTCTCAGATCACTAATCCACAACTGAAAGCTGAAAGAACTGAGTTTTGGGGTTTTAGATGCATACTGGGTTTCGTAATTCTTCGCCTGTTTCAATTTAGAAATTGTCTCGCTATCGGTAATCTCGTCAATCAATGTAATGTTATTACCCGACACTCCCAAAACATATATTCTGTTGAAAACGTCAACGACCATAATTGCCGTCTTAGGATCCAGATACCTCACTGTAATAACATTTATACTCCCTCCAGGCGCAAACCCCATTTGTCCCTGCTTGCCCAACTTCCTCAACAGGTAAACCGCACCAAGCATAATTCCCAGAACGAGGGAAAGGGCAAACAGCATCTTTAAAAAAGAAATGATGTAGTAAGAATCCATAGTCCACTCTCACCCCAGCTTTGTGACACGCTCCGTGGGAGAAATTATGTCTGTCAATCGGACACCAAACTTTTCATTGACAACAACCACTTCTCCCCGTGCTATTAGGCGGTTGTTAACATAGATATCCATTGGTTCCCCCGCTAGCTTTGTAAGTTCAATAACTGACCCTTGACCTAACTGGAGGAGTTCACTTATCAGAATCCTCGTGCGGCCCAGCTCCACAGTCAAATTTAAGGGAATATCTAGTATGAATTTCAGATCCAGGTTCCCCTTAACTGTTTCATCCTTTGCCATCTCTTCAAAAACTACGGGTTTAACTTCCACTTGTGAGGTAGTTTTCGACTGATTGAGCTCTTCCTGAACATCATCCCACGTTAACGCATCTTCTTTCTTTTTTTTATCCTCCTGTTCCATCTCCCTTAAAAGGGCATCGATTTCACTTTGGTCCATCGTTCACACCTCTTCTGTTGAAATAATCTGCTTTATGCAAACGGCCTGATTTCCTTTGTAGACACCCGCAAATCCTAAAAATTTTTTTACACCTTCCACATATATCACGAGAGGATCTGAGGCGGATTGATCAAGCTGTATTACATCGCCTTTTTGAAGTTGTACTACATCTCCAGCATTAATCTGAGTGGAGCCCAGCTCGACGATCAACTCCACCTCCGTACGCATGAGGTGCTTCTTGAAGCGCTCCATTATGCTGTTATCAACTTCAAGATGCTCACTTTGAAGCCCGGAATGAAGTTTCTCCTTTATCGGTTCCAGTGCAGCGTACGGAATACACAGAGTCATGATCCCGGTTGAATACTCAACCTCTATTTCAAAATTGATAACTATTACTAGATCCGTGCGAGAGGCTATTTGGGCAAACTGAGGATTCATTTCGGAGTGCTGGTAGGTGAATGAAACATCCGCCAAGTTTTTCCATGTCTTTTCCATATCGGATAGGGCACTGATTACAACCCGCCTAATGATGTTATTTTCTATCGCCGTGAATTCCCTGCCCTCCACACGGTAGGTGTTCCTTCCGTCCCCACCAAAAAGAATATCAATCAACATAAAGATAAGCTTAGCTTCCACAACAAACAAGCCCGTTGCCCTGAAAGGCTCCATACGGAATAGATGAAGACTTGTGGGAACTGGTAAGGTTTTTAGGAATTCACCAAATTTCATTACCTCGATGGATATGGTCCCAACACTCGCCACCTTTCTCAATAACGAAGATAAAGTAGTTCTAAATTGGCGGGCAAATTTATCATTAACCATCTCCAAAGTAGGCATTCGCCCACGGATGATCCTGTCTTGACTCGTAAGGTCGTAGGGTATAACCCCTGATTGCTCAGGGATTTCCACCTCGGTTTCAATTTCACCATCCGTTATCCCTCTAAGTAGGGCGTCAACCTCTTCCTGCGTAAGTATCTTACTCATCGAAGCAACCGGGCTTGATTTTTTTGTTCATTGAACTATAAACTCTGTAAAATAAACCCTGGAGACTTTGGTCGTTGTAAGAAAGCTGTTAATACGCAGTGTGATTTCCTCTTTTAATCTCTGCTTGCCTGTTACATCCATTAGTTCACGATACGTTTTTGCAGATAGAAGATCCAAAATGTTATCCCTCAGTTTAGGTTTTAGCAGGTTCAATTCCTTAACACCCTCTGGATCAGAAACTTCAAGCTGCAGAACCAACTTGAGATAACGATCCCCGTTTGTATCTTGAAGATTAACAATGAAGGGCTCCATAGGCCAAACTGTTCCGATAACCGGCTGAACTGCAGCTTTCTTCGGCTGTAAGTAAACGTTGATGTAGAAGTACGCCGCACTCGCTACACCACCTATAAGGAGCAGCACACCCAAACCAATAATTACCCATTTTACAAAAGGGGGTTTCGTCTTCATTTTTTTTTGCTGTTCCTTATCTACTGAATCATCCATTACTTCCCTAGCCATTACCATCCTCCATAATTATGAGAGTAAAACAAATCTTCTGTACTACGTTTCTAAATCAGCCACTCCACCACGATATAAAATCAACAAAACTAAACAAAAATTAACTAACACCAGAGATAACGAAACAACATGAAAGAAACGGCCTTCTACTTTACCTCGATGTTTAATCTCCAAAAGCAAGTTG
This sequence comes from Syntrophales bacterium, assembly GCA_026417625.1. NCBI lineage: Bacteria > Pseudomonadati > Thermodesulfobacteriota > Syntrophia > Syntrophales > Syntrophales bacterium. The sequence goes on from JAOACW010000007.1 coordinate 67,366, forward strand.
TATACCATAGATACTGAAACAGATAACTAACCGTAATAGAAGTGATTTTTCTTAGGAACACACAGACACTAACAATTTGAATGCGATTTTAGACTAACGTGGGCGTCAGCAATTTGACAAAATATCTTATGCCCAGATATCTATGATAGATCCTTTGACGCACCTCTTTGATAAGCGGGGTGTAAAACTCTTTTCAGATGGTTTTAACACGTGTGGCACTTCTTTGTTATTCGAGTTGTTCACAGTCGACACATCTACGATATCATCACATTCAACCTCAACTCGTTGCTCCGGATAACTTACGTCTTTACGCTGATAAACATTGGCATACGAAACGCTTTTAATACTTGGGTAATGATAAGGGGGAATAGAATTTGTGCTCATTTCCAAACTTTCAGCAATAGTCAACAAAGAATATAATAGACCAATGAGAAAATAACAAGCGGTGATGGTTATTTTAACGCAACCATCACCGCCCATCACCTCTCTTTTATCTCTTAATGTTCATCAGTTCCTGAAGCATCTGGTCGGCAGAGGTTATTATCCTTGCATTCGCTTGATAAGCCCTCTGAGCTGCTATCATCTTTATAAATTCCCTAGCAATGTCCGTATTGGATGTTTCCAGTGAACGGGATTGTATATTGCCGAGCCCTCCTTCAGAAGGAATACCAATATTTGCCGTACCAGATTCCGCAGTCTCGACGAAGTAACTACCAACTTTAAATAAACCACCGGGATTTGTAAAAGCAGCAATCATTATCCTTGCCAGTTCTTGCTGCTGTCCGTTCGTGAAGAATCCCATGATTATTCCATTTTTGTTTATATCAAGAGCGTTCAGCAAACCAGCAGGATACCCATCATTACTGACATAATTCACCCGCGAATCAAGAGCGTAACAGGTGATCTCCGGGGCGTCCGCACTCGAAATGTCCCAGGTAATCACGCCCTCAACACCGATGGATTTGTTCTGCGCTGAAAAATCGAATTTTATGTCCTCTTTGGTGATGCCACTAATACCTCGCTGGCCATAGGGGTTGTCCGTATTAATTTTACCAAAAATATTCGCCTTTGCTCCGGAAAGGGATAGTGTCAAATCACTTTCTCCTGTGGCCTGATCGATCACTATTATTCTCCCGTCCAAAAGATTAACTTCCACGTCATGACTTTTATAAGCCTCTTTAATCTTGTTAAGTAGAGTCTGAACAGTATCGTACTTACCTACTTTATAAGTGATTTCATCATCATCTCCGGTAATTTTAATCTCATCATTTTCTTCAAAAGTAACCATATCCTCGCCATTGTAAAAACTAGTTCCTACAAGCGCTGTCGTCTTTTTTATTGCCTTAGTATTATCTGAATCCGTGCATACTCTTTCACTAGCCAAAATCTGTCTTCTCGTATTGGTAATCAACGTCCCCGTATCATCAAATTCAAGCCATGCATGATCCGGTACAACTGTATTACCATTGTCTACCTTAGCAGATATACTCCAGAGACGTGGTGTTTCCACAGAATGAGTAAAGGTTAGAGCCAAGTTGTGTTTGGAACCCATAGAATCGTAGATAGTCTGCGTAGAGTTAAAGTAATTAACCGCATCCGAAGGATCAGTTTCCACGTTGAGATTAATGCCCAGCTTAAATTTCGTCGTTTCGTGAGGTTTTGATTTGCGTCCCGTGAGATTTATCTTCGTTAAATCCGTAGACTCTTTACCATCCGCACTTATCATATGCCCCTGCACAAGATAACCACTTACATCGCAAAGATCACCCTCCTTGTTTATATAAAAGGAACCTGCCCTCGTATAGTAAACGAGATCGGCTTTGGGGTCTTTGACAATAAAGAATCCCGAACCGTCAATAGCAACATCGGTGGCATTCCCTGTAGATTCAAAGGACCCCTGGGAAAACTGAGTGGTAATAGCGGTTACTCCCACACCCTGACCAACTTGCATACTGCCAGAGCCCCCGGCAAGACTCTGGCTCAGCATACTAGCAAATGTGGTTTCACTTGCTTTGAACCCTATTGTATTAGCATTGGCCAGGTTGTTGCCAATTACGTCCAGTTGCTTGCTGCAAGCAGCAAGACCTGTTGTCCCTATCCAAAGTGCGTTAGCCATAATTACATACCTCCCCGAAGGTTCTACTAAATTACCTTGATCTGTTTCACATCGGTAAAGGCAACCTCTTTACCGTCCACTTTCAAAAACACCGATTGATTTCTAAAACTAACGGCTGAAACCTTTCCAGTAATCAATGGTTCAGCATCTACACTTTTACCATCTGAAGATGTGGCCACAACTTGAAAAGTACACCTGCCTTTGTAACCACCTCTGTTACTCCACGTTAATGTGTTGAGACCTGCTTTCTGCATACCTGACTGAATCCTATCCAGAAGTTCACCACTACTTCCGTAGATTAACACCTCCAGCGTTGCGGCATCCCCCGAAAGTTCATAGGATAGTTCCACAGGCTGTCCCAGAGCCTCAAAAGAATTACCCCCCGATGCTGTGATCTCTTTACCAATGAGTTGCACAGCCTGCATATTAGCCTGATTCAGCTGAAGAACACCCAAATTATTTATCCCTTCACTCAAATTGCAAAGCTGCTCTAAACTGGAAAACTGAGCAAGCTGAGCCGCGAATTCCGTGCCGTCCATCGGATTCAGAGGATCCTGATACTTAAGCTGGGCCACAAGCATCTTAAGAAAATCATCCTTTCCCATACTTTTCGAGGTGGTCTTTGTCGCGGTGGTTGTATTAGATTTTCCATACACCTCCAAAATTTTACTGATTCCATTCACATCGCCCATGGAAACCTCCATCCATTATGCAAAAATGCTTATATTTCTTTGCCCTATCTTTTCATCGTTGGTCTCACCTTCTGCTGAGAGTTCATGGCATTCAAAATGACGGTCATCACTTAGAAAATCCTGAGCACCCGTGTTTCCCTCCCTCCTCCAAGCACTACTCTCTGACCAATTACCAAAACCATTGAACGAACTGCCATCCTGCTGATCCGAAAACGGGTGAAGAATGACGTCTACGGAAGCTATCTGCAACCCCTGTTGCTGGAGAGAGCTTCGTAGGTCCTCCATCCCACTTTTGATAAGATGCTTCACGATCTCATTCTCAACCACAACCAACAATTTAACCCTATCCTCACTTACATAAAGATCCATTTCCACCTTTCCTAAAGTTTCCGGTTGCAAACTTATCCTCATCCGCCCACCTTCTCTCGATGCAGTAAATACACCCTCTACCACTTGATCCATGACAAAGTTTGAAAATGTACCGGGGTTCGCACTAGCCCTTTGAGAGACACTCTCCAACACGGCGTTCCTCGAAATGTTCTCCATTGCACCAAAAAATGAACGGTTTTCATCGCAAAGAGCCCCTTTACGATTATCTGCGGTCGTGTTCGATCTCTCCATTTCTTGCGAGGGAATATCAGAGGTTCGATCAGCAGTAGCAAACATGCCCATCATCTGATCATCCCGCTTCATATGAGGTAATGAATTGGAATCATTGAAGTTTTCGATAAATGATCTACCTCCCTGTCCATAATCTGTCTTCAAAGTCCCACTGGTTTCAGCATTGAATGTTACTTGCCTCTCACAAGTGATCCCATTTTTTAAAGAATCTTTCACAACCGGTCTTAACTCGCCCCTTACATTACGAACTGGATTTTCTGTGTATTCGGGAACATGTTCATCCAGAATAAAGAACCGTATGGCAGGATCAATTGAAAATTCATCATGTGTAAGAGATCTTTCATTTTCATTCAGGATACCTTCCTTTAAAAGATCCATCCTTGTATTAATCTTGGGAAAAGGTACATTCTCCCTTCGAGAAAAGATGATATCGCCATCATTTCTTATGATTAATCCTCCTGACCTCTCTCTTTCTTCCCCATTACTCTTCACAATCTTATGCGTAGTGAGATTCACACAGAAAACATTTTCTTCAACAAGATCAGTGCGGTTACAAACAGTAACTCCTTTAGCGATTGACTGACGATTCTCCCCGGCGTTTCCCTGTTGAACAGGAACAAATTGCAGATCTATATCTGCGACAACATCCTCCACAAAAGACGAAACTAAAGCCAAATCCACTCTAGTCCTGTCCTTATTCGCTGAACGATCCATAGCCAACGGGATTCTAGGTCTTCCCTCTTCCACAACAGGCGAAACGTCATTTACCTTTGGAGGTAGTCTAAAGGTTTCTCCCTTCCCGATACGGTTATGTATCTGTTCATGTAGACTAAAACCCACTAAAGCCGAATTGTTAGACACTACCCCTTTGTCCTTATAGTAACGGTTCTCCGGCAGGACTCTCCCTAAAATAAACGGAGTTAGAACCTGTCCTTCATTACTCTCAACACCTTTGCCGCAAGTCAGAACAGGATTTTCCTCCTTTATGGGTGTAAGAAATGGACACGTCCCAGCGAAAATATCATAGTCTTTTTGAAAATTCAGACCGCCTCTCGCTACTTTCTCGTCCCGAAAAGCTGAAATGAAACTTTTTGTAACTTTTGTACCATCATGTACGAGATCTATCTCTAATTTCTCCGGCACATCCGTCCAACCGGGTAAAGATTTCCCTAGATTTACATTCTCTTTCAGCTTTAGAAATTCATTTAAAAAATCAGGTGTATCATTCCTTCCCGCCAACCTATCCCTAAAAGAGTAACCCAGCCGGGACACTGAAGAAGAAGTTTGACAATTCTTATTTGATTTCCAAGCTATCTTTGAAGCATTAAAAGCAACTTTCATGTAGACCCTCAGTGATTGTTACAGTTCACTGAGAGCAAAGGTTATGCCAGTCATCTGAATATTGAAAAATGCAGTAATTACAGGAATTTTAGGCCGGGGTTAACTTTTTTACATCAATCGGAGGAAAAATTTTCCTTCCACACTACTCCTCAACAACAGCTACGGGCCTACACCAACCCGCAGAAGCTCCCTTGATTTTAACAGGAAAGCAGATCACAGTAAAACCGTACGGTTTTCCAATGGAACCAAAGTTAGCCATTTTTTCCATGTGGCAGTAACCAATCTCAATTCCCGCAAAGTGTGCCTCCCAGATTACCCTTGGATCCCTTGTTTGTTGAAATTCTCTTGCCAGAAAAGGTAGTGGACGGTCCCAGCTCCATGCATCGATGCCCACAACTCTAATGCCTTTTTCTGTAAGATAAAGCGTACTTTCTCTTGTCATACCCGCACCTTTCACCAAGTATTCCGGTGTTCCCCAGGCGGCATCCGCTCCTGTCCAGATCAAAACAATATCGAGAGGCTTCAAACTGTACCCTATTCTCCGAAGTTCATCTTCCACATCTGCAGCGGTAATTCTTTCCCCATCACCTTTGTGACGGAAATCGAGAAGGACACCATCGGACATACACCACTCTAAAGGAATTTCATCAACTGTAAGAGCCCTTTTACCTCCATCCTGTGTTGGGTGATAATGATAAGGCGCATCGAGATGGGTCCCACTGTGGGTCGTAAGATAGATAAATTCCAATGACCAACCAAGCCCACAGGGCAACAAATCTTTACTGATACCCGGGAAAAAATCGACCATCTGATTGGCCCCCACTTCGTGATCTATGTAATCTATTTTAGGAATCATCATGGGGGGGTCACTGGGCAGATTTCCCTCAATGGCTATACTAAGATCCACGAACCTTCTCTTACCCATGCTACACACCTCTAATGCTTACTCTCCGCAAGTACCATTTTTACCTTCTCTTTGAGATCTTCAAAACGGTAAGGTTTCTGAAGAAACAGGCGTGCTCCTCTGTTCAGAAGCTTTCTTGCCGTCTCGTCAAAGCTGTAACCACTTGTAAGTAAAACGCAGCACCGGGGATCAATCTCTAGGAGACTTTCCAAAACCTTTTCACCGTTCATACCGGGCATTATGATATCCAGAAGCACAAGGTCTATCTTTCCCATACTCTCTCTGTAAATCTTTATGGCTTCCTCACCATTCGTAGCCGTGATCACCTTGTATCCCATTCCCGAAAGCATCTCTCTTGTGACTTCCACCACCGTTAGCTCATCATCCACCACAAGTATAGTTTTACTCTCCCCACTTTGTTCTCTTGCCACATCTCGCCCGTTCATTTTTTCATCCACCAACGCTGGCAGAAAGATAGAAAAGGTGGAACCCTCACCTGGCTTGCTTTTGACAGTTATGTTACCCCCATGAGCTTTCACCACCCCGTAGACTACTGAAAGTCCCAAACCCTTCGATTGGCTAAAGTTTTTAATTGAATAAAAAGGGTCAAATATCCTTTCCTGAGTCTTTTCATCCATTCCAATACCTGTATCTCTCACGGTAACGAGAAAATAATCACCAGGCCCAACACCATGTGACTTTCCTAATGTACTATCAACGCTCACATTTTTTGTTTCCACGTACAGTCTACCCCCCGTGGGCATTGCCCAAACCGCATTATTTAACAGACAGTCAACAACTAGCTCCATCTGTGCCCGATCCACCTCGACCAACCATGGATCTAGTTCATACTTCTCAAACACCTGGATACCCTTCCGCTCCTTAGAGAAAGTGTGCAACTTAGCCTTTAAAATGTCGTTCATATTCACAGGCTTTAATTCATACTTACCCACCCCTGCCATTCCTACAAGTTGAGCTGTCAATGTTGCTCCTCTTTGAACAACATTTACTATGGACATGAGCCTCTCATAATTGGGATGGCGTTTGTCTGTTCCCATAAGCATCAGTGAGGCATGACCCTGAATCGTCATCAGAATGTTGTTGAACTCATGGGCTAAACCACCTGCCAAAGTAGCAAGGGCATCCAACTTCTTGGCCTGCTCGATCTGCCTTTCGGCAAGCACAGTCTGAGTTATATCCCTCATTACCAACACATAATTGGTAACCTTGCCCTCTTCATCAAAAACAGGTGAAACTGTAACAGCTGCTTCGTATGGCATGCCAGCCTTGTTGTAGGATGTTGATCTTACACTCCACGTTTCGCCTTTCTCCAAAACACGCTGCAACTCCTGAAATATAGGTGGTTCTTTGAAATTACATAAAATTCCCACATACTGTCCCAAAACTTCATCTTTTTTATAGCCCGTAACCTTTTCCAAATAATTGTTAACATAAAGGATACGTGCATCGCAGTCTGTTATGCAGACTCCCTCTTCACACTGCCCTATTGCTTCGAAAAGTAAGGCCTGCATTTTTTCAGCCTGCTCACGCCTGGTCATGTCTGTGGCCACGTGAATAAAACTGTGGACTTTACCATCTTTTACAATAGGAGTTATTTTTAAAAGATAAACACCCGTAGGAGTTCTAATTTTCGTTTCTTCCACATCACCCAAAGCGAAATACCTCCGAACGGGACAATTCTCAGGTGGATGGGTACTCCTATGAAAAACCTCGTAGCACAACTTCCCCAAAAGAGGACTCAACGTTTCCCCCGCCAATAACACTGCTTCCCTATTCGCTGCTGTTATCCTAAATTCAGGGTTAAGAACTATTGTGGGGTGTCCTATAGACTGGAATATATTTTCCCAGTCCTGTTTGGCCTGGGATATGAATTTTTCCGCTTCTATCTTCTTTTCCGCCCTAACCCGGGCTTCCCTCATCTCTCTCTCTATAACTGGAAGAAGGCGCACCATTCTATCCTTCATGACATAGTCATGAGCTCCCCACCTCATCGCTTTGACTGCTGTTTCCTCATCTATCCTCCCGGACACCACGATAAATGGAATGTCGATTCCCGCTTCTCTGTACACTTTCAAGGCCTGAAGTCCATCAAAATCCTGAAGCGTAAAATCACAAAGTATAAGGTCCCACTTGTACTTTAGCGCGTCTTGGAATTCCGGCAGGGTTCTAACAACTTTAACCTCCGGTGCATAACCACCTCTCTTTAGCTGAGAGATGATTAAGAAAACATCATCATCACTGTCCTCAACTAGGAGAACACGGATGCTTTTTTCGATCATGACAGAATACCCGCTTGCTAAGGAAGGAACCCCCTACTCCCCAATGTACGTTTATGCGTTTAAAAACAAAAATCAATTCTGTGTCAAGTGCTTTGTTCATTGGCAATTATGCGAAATCACTGAATCTTAAAAAAGTAGCCTATTTGAACATACATATGGTAAACTTAAATTAAGTTAGGGGGGTAACTGATGGAGATTGTTTATCTTTCTGACATTCATGACGACTTCGACAGTGTGAGAAACCTACTTAACTGTAGTGATGCAGACCTATACATAGTTTCTGGAGATCTTCTCGATCGTCCCTTCTTCACAGAGGAAGCTACAATCAGGTACAGACAGTGCGAGCAGTTAACATACAAACTCAGACAACGTTTAGGATTACGCAATATCAGAAGAGAGAATTTAAAAGAAATCCTCATCGATCGGAAAGACATATCCGACAAAGATTGGAAAATTATTCAAACCCTTGAAGAGCTGACTATCCGTGGTCGTCGCGCTGCTCATCAGAAGTACAAAGTCCTGGAAAGCGTCCTAAGAATGAAAAAAGAAAATTTGGTTCTGTGCCTTCCGGGAAACCACGACATGGATTTACAGTATACATCCCTCCATACGAGAGATTTGCACCGACACTGGTATCAAGTAGGTCATTTTAGAATAGCTGGTTATGGTGGTGCAGATACTTACACACCGGGTATTCCCTCCCAGTACATAGTAAAGTACAGAGGCGATCAGGGTAAAAGTGAAATGCTACGTTTCTTCAATGAAATTAAACCCGATATAGTGGTTACTCATAAACCCCCATTCGGTATACTTGATTTCAGAACATTTGGGGGTGAAAGTGGCTCGTTAGAACTTCTCCGTTTCTGTGAAGAAAACAGTGTCCTTCTATGTCTAAGCGGCCACATACACGAACACTGGGGCTTTGAAGAACACAGAGGTACCGTTTTTCTTAACCCTTCCAATTTCGGAACAATTGTCTCCGGTGGCAAATTGTTGGAAGGAGGGGTTTTTTTTAAAATCACAGTGGATGAACATGGTCTCTCCAATATAACCCTGGCGAAACTGGAAAACAAAAATACCGTAGACATGGTAAACTTAAGAAAAGAAGGTTCCTGCTGGCAAAGAAAGGTATTAAACAGAGAACACTTCGGCGAATTTCTGCGTAGAATCCCAATAAGCCCGAAGGAATCAAGTGTACCTACTATTCGTCAGCGTCTTATCAAAAACATGAACCACTTTTTTAAGAATTCGCAGGAAAACGACAATTTGTTACTCCCCCTTCTGTCAAAAGTTTCCAACTTAGAACACCATTTTGATGTTAGTATTGGTGTAGAATTCTTAGGCGAAGTACGCCCCTTCGCAAAGTCAGGCGTAGTCTTTTACTTTTCTGGAAGTAAAGATCCAAGCGAAATCAAAAAGAAAATCTACGAAGAAACATCCATTATAAGAGATGTGTACCTTGTGGATGTAATCGATCTCAATGAAGTGAAAAACGCTATACAAAAAAGAGATTACGAAGATCACTCTCTTCTGTTATTCGCAGCATATCACACATTTGGGACCACCATCAAAAAAGGTCAAGTAGAACAGATTGAGGATCATCTTGAGCGGGATGGTATGTTCAAGGGTGAAATTGAGGGATCTGGAAACGCCTACCTGGAAATATTTATAAACTCACTCGAAACTTCTGAAAGCCTAAAAGATTTTTACTCAAAAATGGAATCGCTGGGTATCACAGTGCCCGAGTCATTCCAGAAGATAATTGCTGGGTACTACAATGGCCCTTTCAAAAAACAAAATCAAGAGTCTTGTTAAAACGACAGATATGCTATGCGCTTCTTTTACACTGAAAGAGGCGTATGAAGTCATGGGCAGAGAATTGTCTCGACTCTTCGAAGCCGGTGCTTTTTATAGATTTAACGCTTTAAAATCCCTGCTAGAATTGGTAGTAAGTTGGGGCTATACACCACACAGCACCATTTTTACGACATCTGATTGCCTGGCAATCCGAAGGAGCAGACCTCACCTCGTTGCCGGATCACTTAAAGAAATACCATGTGGTCACTGCTCCGGTGAAAACGACGGACGGATGTCTATGTGCCTTCCCATGAATGTCCATGGAGAATTTATAGGTCTCCTTCACTTTAGGAGCAACCCACCACCCAATTATTCGAATAGGGGAATTGAAACGTTTGAGCAACTCTGCCTGATAACAGCACAACAGATTCGTCTCGCCCTGATGAATTTAAAATTACGGGAAGACATAACTCTGATCTCAACCAAAGATCCTCTGACAGGTCTAGTTAATCGTCGGCATGTGGAACCTACACTAGAATTGGAACTTAGAAAAGCTAAAAGACAGGAAAAACCTGTGGGTATGATGTTTATCGACATCGACCACTTGGGAAGAATAAATCGTAATTATGGTTTTGAAGAGGGAGAGCGAATAATCAAAGATTTAGCTGCACTTCTCAACATCGTAAAAAGGGATGAAGATATAGCCTGTCGGTGGGGAGCAGATGAGTTTATTGTTATACTACCCGGCGTATCTTTGGAATCTACGAAAAGAAGGGCGGAAAACATAAGGGAAATGTTAAAAGACAGGGCAGAATACGAACACAGTAGGCATTTGAAGAGAATAACCCTTTCCATTGGCGTAGCCGCTTTCCCGGAACATGGTGAAACAGCACAAGACCTGATACAGTCCGTACGGCTTGCCCTTGAAAAAGCGAAACGGGAAGGGAGAGATAGAGTGACTGTAGCTGAATATTGAGTGAACAACTTTTTCTTGACAAATAAAAAGAAATTTCATAGGGTCGCAAATCGATTTTTTGAATAACCGGTGGTAACTATGAAAAAAACCACAATTTTTGCGAAAAAGGGAGAGGTTGAAAAAAACTGGTACGTTGTAGATGCCCAGGGCAAGGTACTGGGAAGACTGGCAAGCAAGATCGCTGCAATCCTGCGTGGTAAACATAAACCGATTTATACCCCCCACGTGGACACAGGGGATTTTGTCATTGTGATAAATGCCGATAAAATAGTGCTCACGGGTAAGAAAAATAAAGACAAAATCTATTACCATCATTCCCGTTATCCAGGGGGACTTAAATCAACACCAGCGTGGATAATGTTGGAAAAGAAACCAGAAGAAGTGGTGAGATTAGCAGTAAAGGGAATGCTTCCCAAAAACCCTCTTGGCAGAGCTATGCTAAGGAAACTCAAGGTTTACAGGGGTGGTGCTCACCCACACGCAGCACAATGCCCAAAAGTACTTAACATCTAGGTAAGGCGAGCAAAATGGTTGCGGTAGAAAAAAGATATTATGCCACAGGAAAGAGAAAAACGGCAATTGCCCGGGTTTACATGAAAAAGGGTATGGGTAACTGGATAATAAACAAACGTTCGTTAGATGAATATTTCCCTAGAGAAACCTTAAAATACATTATCCAGCAACCACTGGAGCTCGTGGGGCAGACAGGAAAATTCGATTTCTATATCAATGTTCGCGGTGGAGGTATTTCCGGTCAGGCTGAAGCGATAAGACATGGCATAGCGAAGGCGCTGGTTGAATACGACAGTGAATTGAGAAGTATCCTAAAAAAAGAAGGGTTTTTAACTCGAGACCCCCGGGTGAAGGAAAGAAAAAAATACGGTCAGCCTGGAGCAAGGAAGCGGTACCAGTACTCCAAGCGCTAACTTTTCAGATCTTTCCCTTATTGTACTGAGGATATATGGTAAAGGTTGCCATTTATGGAGCTTCTGGCTATACAGGACAGGAGTTATTGAGGTTATTACTTTACCATCCCCACGTTGAGGTTACTGCTGTAACATCTAGACGCTATGCAGATTATCCTGTTTCCCATGTGTTCCCCATTTTCACAGGGGTTACTACCCTCCATTTTGAAAACGCCCCCCCTGAATCAGTGGCTTCCCGATGCGACATCGTGTTTCTTGCCCTACCCCATGCTGTTTCCATGACAGTTGCGGAGACCTTTCTGAAGGCGGGGTGCAGGGTAGTGGATTTAAGCGCTGACTTTCGCCTACGCAACAGAGAAACATACGAACACTGGTATGAACCCCACAAGACTCCCCACCTCTTATCCCAGGCAGTTTACGGAATCCCAGAAATCTATAGGATTCACATCCGAGAAGCTCAATTAGTGGCCAATCCTGGATGCTACCCTACCAGCATTATCCTGGGATTGGCTCCCTTAGTTGCTCATCGGTTAATCGAAACCAAAGGAATAATCATAGATTCTAAATCCGGTGTCAGTGGAGCAGGACGAGAACCAACCGTAACTTCTCTTTTCTGCGAGGTCGATGAAGATTTCCGTGCTTACAAAGTGGCTAGCCACCGGCATACACCAGAAATCGAGCAGGAACTGAGCAGACTCGCAGGTACAGATGTGGAAGTCAATTTTACCCCTCATCTATTGCCTCTGTCCCGAGGTATATTGAGTACCATGTACGCAAACCTAAAAGAGTTCTGGAGCACCGATGAGATTGTCAATCTGTACAGAGAATTCTATAAAAATGAAAAATTCATACGCGTTTATGAGAAGGGAAAACTACCTGCTATTTCTTCCGTTCGCGGTTCCAATTTCTGTGACATTGGTATCACCGTCGATACCAGAACAAACAGGGTTATAATAATTTCGGTCATCGATAACTTGATAAAGGGAGCCTCTGGCCAAGCCATCCAAAATATGAACATAATGTGCGGTTTTGAAGAGGATAGTGGGCTTAGAGTTATGCCTCTTTATCCGTGAGATAAGGCAGAGGAGGAATTATGGCCATAAAAATCTACAACACGCTATCACGGAGTAAAGAAGAATTCAAACCATTGACCCCTGGCAAAGTGGGCATCTATACATGTGGAATTACGGCTTACGATTATTGCCACATAGGCCATGCCCGCTCAGCAGTTGTCTTTGACGTGATCACCCGGTACTTTCGTTACAGGGGTTATGATGTAAAATACGTGAAGAATTTCACCGACGTGGATGACAAAATCATAGAAAAAGCACAAACCTTAGGAACATCCATTGGCGAGATCACAGAGAAATTCATAGCCGAACACGACAGGGATATGGAGGCCCTAGGCGTGATGAAACCCACAGTTTCACCAAGGGCCACAGAAAACATAGACGGCATGATTGAACTTATCAAGAAATTACTGGATAAAAACCTCGCCTATGTGGTGGATGGTGATGTGTACTTTGCCGTCGATAATTTCCCCTGCTACGGTAAGCTCTCAGGGAGAAGTCTCGAGGAGATGATGGCCGGGGCCAGGGTAGAAGTAAATGTAAGGAAAAAGAATCCCCTCGATTTTGCCCTCTGGAAAGCGAGCAAAGAAGGTGAACCAAGTTGGGAGAGTCCTTGGGGAAGGGGACGTCCCGGTTGGCATATAGAGTGCTCCGTAATGAGTCAGCGTTTTCTTGGCGAGACATTCGACATACACGGAGGCGGCGAGGACCTCATCTTTCCCCATCATGAGAATGAGATTGCCCAGTCAGAAGGTGCAACGGGAAAACCGCTCGCTCGATATTGGGTTCACAACGGTTTTGTCCGGGTGAAAAGTGAAAAGATGTCAAAATCCCTCGGTAATATCGTGACAATTCGCGACATACTCGAACGCTATCATCCTGAGGTGTTACGATTATTCATTATATCGAGTCACTACCGCAGCCCCATTGATTTTTCCCCTGAAGCACTGTCAGAAGCCCGCATGGGGATGGAAAGACTCTACAATACTTTGAAATCCATAAAAGATGCCCTTTCCGAAGATACATATGAAGAAGAATCTCAACTGGAACTCACAGAAGAGGACCGTAATCTCCTAGAAAAACTAGACCATATACGTGAATCCTTCATAGAAGCTATGGACGATGACTTCAACACCGCCCGAGCACTTGGTTTCTTGTTCGACACCGCACGAAGCGTTAACAGTTACATAGGAAAAGTTTCAAAACCCTGCACAGCATCTCAAAGGAATGTGCTCAAGAGATGCCAGAGTTTATTCCAGGAACTGGGGCAGATCTTTGGTATCTTCAATGAGGATCCTGACGATTACTTTAGGAAAGATCGGGAGAGAGAAGCAAAACATCGAAACATCGATCTGAACGAGATCGAAAAACTGCTGGAAGAACGTCATCAAGCAAGACTGAAAAAGGATTGGGTTAAAGCAGATGAGATCCGCCAAAAACTACTCGAGAAGGGTATCACATTAAAGGATACCCCCAAAGGAACGGAATGGGGTTTTGTGTAATCACCTTCAAGTGTATAAAAATTATCTATCAGACCTGCCGAACTGGTTAGTCTGTATACGATTATATTTGAGGAATTTGCTTTCTTTTCTTCTAAAACACCGATACAGCAAGACAAAAATCCTTTTGGCTTTTTTTTTGCAAAAAATTACCTGAAAATGTACAAAACGGTGTTAAGAATCTTAATAGCAACATTACTCGTTCACACACTTGCATTACCGGGACACACAGAGGTTTTACCGGAGATAAGGTATGGCGAAAAGTTAGCTCTTTCCCGTCTAATTGAAATTGCACTTAGAAAACATCCCACTTTAGTTGCTGCTTCAAACAACACTGTTGCCGCTGAAACCAGAATAGATCTGGCAAAATCTAACCTCTATCCGCAATTAAACTGGTCAAATTCGGTTCAACGCATTGATCCTTATCATACCCCGAAAGGGAAAATTCCAGCCACAACTGGTGACGTCTACAATAACTACACCACCTCTATCAATGTGAGCCAAAACATATACGATTTCAAGAGAACAGGGACGCAAATTGAAATTCAAAAAATGAATGCAAAGGCGGCAAATTTTGAACTTGAAGCAACAAAGAAAAAAATCATCCTTGGTGTTCGTCAGGCATATTACAATCTCCTCAAAGCAAGCCACCAGCGAAGCGTTGCAGTAGAAACAGTAAATCAATTCCAACAACATCTGGAACAGGCCCGCAAGTTATTCGAGGTCGGAATGCGGCCCAAAATAGATGTCACAAAGGCCGAAGTTGACCTTAGCAATGCACGCCTGAATCTTCTCAAAGCTGAGAACACCCTTAAACTAGCCATAGCCTCTTTGAATTCAGCCATAGGTTGTCCGGATGCACCAGAGTACACAGTAGAGGACGACACAAACTATACAGCAGAAGTTATCTCGTTCGAAGAAGCACTGAAAACTGCATACGAAAACCGGCCCGATTTAAAGGCTCAACTGGCCAGAGTAGAAGCAAACAGGCAAGCAATTACATTGGCTAAAACAGGATACCTTCCCACTATAACAGGTACTGCAAGCATCGGTTATGGTGGGCAACAGTTCCCCATTGATGAGGGCTGGTCCGTGGCGGCCAGTCTAAACATACCCTTATTCAGTGGATTTTCCACGACGTACGAAATTCAAGAATCTCTGGCGAATCTCGAAGTTGCCAGAGCAAATGCGGAAAACCTTCGACAGAGTATTTACCTAGAAGTTCGCCAGGCTTACTTGAACATAAACGAAGCGCTAGGGCGCATCGAAAATGCAAGAATTGCCATACAGCAAGCAGAAGAAAACCGTGAATTGGTTATAGGCCGATACAATGCAGGACTAGGAAACTCTATAGAGGTGGCAGACGCCATCGCAGCGGCCAGCAATGCAAAGTTAAACTACTGGTCTGCCTTTTACGACCTTAAATCAGAGATAGCAGCCTTAGAAAAAGCAATGGGAAAATGAAGATGGGCACACGTATAACCCGAAAACGTATATTTTACCTTACCTCCACCGTCTTACTACTTTTAGGAACCATTCTATTTTTTTACAGATGCAACAATGCAAACCCTCGGTTATTCCGCACTGAAAAAGTTGCGAGAGGCGATATCCAGTCTGTCATTACAGCTACAGGAAAAGTTGACGCGGTAACCACTGTTATTGTCGGAGCCCAGCTTTCTGGAATGATAAAGGAGCTCCACGTGGACTATAACAGCAAAGTCAAAAAAGGCCAGCTCTTAGCTAGAATAGATCCGGCTCTTTATGAAGCCCAAGTTGAGCAGGCTCGGGCAAACTTACTTCTCGCAAAGGCCAACCTAGAGAAAGCGGAGGCCCAAGCTAGGGACGCACAAAGGACACTTTCCCGGTATGAAAAGCTGATAGAGAAAAACTTTATATCAAGAAGCGAACTCGATACCGCCATGACAAATCTAGAAACAGCAGAAGCTCAGGTAAAGGCAGCAAAAGCTCAATACGAGCAAGCCAAGGCTTCCCTTAAAACGGCCGAGACCAACCTTCGCTACACTCAGATACGGTCTCCAGTGGACGGGATAGTGATTTCCAGAAATGTGGATGTAGGACAAACGGTAACTGCCAGTCTACAGACCCCTACCCTCTTCAGTATTGCTCAGGATCTAACAAAGATGCAGGTGGTTGCTAGTGTAGCAGAAGCGGATATTGGGAGAGTGAAAACCGGACAACCCGTCCAGTTCACAGTTGATGCATACCCAGATCACGTATTCGAAGGTAAAGTCCACGAAGTTCGGAATGCTCCAATAAATGTCCAGAACGTTGTTACCTACGAAGTTATAGCGCGAGTGGAAAACAGTGACCTTAAGCTTAAACCTGGCATGACAGCCAATGTATCTATTATCACAAATGCTAAGAAAAATGTTCCCAAAGTCCCAAATACAGCTCTTAGGTTTCGCATGCCCGATGAAATTAGAAAAAAATTGAGAAAAACTAACTACGAAAGTGAAAAGAGAACAGGAGTGTGGATCTTAACTCCCAGTGGTCCGAAACGGGTAGCTGTTAAAACAGGCATCAGCGACATGAACTATACAGAAGTCCTGTCGGGAGAACTTAAAGAAGGTGATGAAGTTATAGTGGACGTTCTCGTAAAAAAGAAAGATTCAGCCGTGCAACCACGCTTCATTAGGTGACAGTATGTCCTCCATCATTGAAACGTATGATTTAAGAAAGTACTATGACCTTGGAGGAAATACAATAAAAGCCCTTGATGGGGTTTCTATCAAAATAAATACAGGTGAGTTTGTGGCCATAATGGGACCATCCGGGTCAGGAAAATCTACATTCATGAATGTCATTGGGTGCCTGGACCAGGCCACATCGGGACGTTATCTTTTGGATGGCAAAGAGATAAGCAAATTAAATAAAGACGACCTAGCTGAAATCCGTAACCGGAAAATCGGTTTTGTTTTCCAAGGATTTAACCTCCTACCCAGGGCAAAGGCTGTGGAAAACGTGGAATTGCCCTTAATATATAGAAAGGTTGACGCAAAAACAAGAAAGGAGAAAGCCATCTCCGCCCTTCACGCGGTAGGCCTTAAAGGTAAAGAGTATCATTATCCTCATCAACTATCCATAGGACAGCAACAGCGGGTGGCTATCGCCAGAGCCCTTGTGGGTGAAGCACCCATAATACTAGCGGATGAACCAACAGGTAACCTCGATACAAAAACCAGTAGAGAAATTATGGAACTCTTTGTAAAACTCAATGAAGAATCGGGGGTAACGGTCGTTGTTGTTACACATGATCCTCCCACCGCTTCTTTCAGTAAACGTATAATTAGATTTCTTGACGGTCAGGTCGTGGACGACGCACCGAACAGGAGAAATATCCATGATTGACCTTGTCACAACAGTCCAGATAGCCCTGCAAGCTCTTTGGGTTAACAAAACCCGCTCTCTTCTTACCGTCCTCGGCATTATTATAGGTGTGGGTGCAGTAATTGCCATGGTGGCCGTAGGTCAGGGTGCGAGCAGAAAAATATCCCACCAGATTTCAAGCGTGGGGAGCAATCTCCTTGTGGTATTACCCGGAGCTGCTACATCAGGGGGGTTGCGATTGGGTATGGGAACCCAGATGACATTGAACATAGGAGATGCAGAAGCTATTGAAAGAGAGTGTTCATCTGTGGAAGCGGTCTCACCCGTACTGAACGGTGTCGCCCAGGTTGTGTACGCCAACAATAACTGGTCAACTGTCGTTCACGGTGTGGGCATCCACATATTGACCATTCGTGATGCAAAGCTCACATCTGGACGCTCGTTCAGTGAACAGGAAATAAGAAGTGCAAGTAAAGTATGTCTTCTCGGTCAGACAGTTGTAGAAAATCTATTTGGAGAAGTGGACCCTGTGGGAAAAACCATCCGCATTAAGAATTTTCCTTTTACTGTAATCGGTGTGCTTGAACCAAAGGGTCAATCACTCATGGGACAAGACCAGGATGACGTGGTGTACATTCCCATTACAACCGCGCAAAAAATAATCTTTGGAACGCATTTCCCTGGAATGGTTCGCCAGATCCTTGTTAAAGCGAAGAGCATCAATGATATGGAAAAAGCAGAAGAAGAAATAAACGCCCTTTTAAAGCAACGTCACCGGATCGGCCCGAGAAGCGAACCAGATTTTTCTGTAAGGAACATGACACAACTATTACAGGTCGCAGAACAATCAGCTCGTATCATGACCCTTCTCCTTGGGGCAGTAGCCTCTGTATCTTTACTTGTAGGGGGCATAGGCATCATGAACATCATGCTTGTATCGGTCACTGAACGCACACGAGAAATTGGTATACGTATGGCCGTAGGTGCAAAAATCAGAGATATAAGATTTCAGTTCCTCGTTGAAGCCGTCACACTATCCCTTGCTGGTGGGGTCATTGGCATATTCGTTGGCGTATTGGCTTCATGGTTAATTTCGACCTTTGCAGGGTGGGAAACACTAATCTCACCACTATCCGTTGTTCTTGCTGTGGGATTCGCCGCTTTGGTAGGTATCTTCTTTGGCTATTACCCAGCTTACAGAGCATCAACACTGAATCCCATCGAATCACTTCGCCACGAGTAGCACTTACTTATGAGCTTACCTTTTTAACAATAAACAGGGCAACGACAGCAAAGAGAAGCACAAAAAGCGCAAATAGTGCAAAAAACTGCTCTACAAACGTAAGGCCAGAATACCAGTCCATCACCTTATTGTAATAGGTGTTGTAAACTTGCAGCAGCCTATCCATATTCACACCCTACGACGCTGCCATGGTGAGTGTCTGTCAGGAGTTAAGCATTGCTGGTGTGATGCGCAGAGCTCCATCCATTTCCTCATTATCCGCTTTATCTTCCTTTTTATCTTCCTCAATACGTGCCTCTTTCTTATCTTCCAATAATGCCACATTTATAACCTCATCGACAGATTCCACAAAGACTATCTCCAATGAATTAAGTATGTTCTCCGGAACTTCAGCGAGATCCTTCTCATTTTCTTTTGGAATTATCACCGTTTTAATATTCCCTCTGTGAGCCGCTAACAGCTTTTCTTTAAGTCCTCCCACTGGCAATACTCTGCCCCGGAGGGTTATTTCCCCTGTCATAGCTACATCGCCACGCACCTTCCTCTTCGTCAATGCTGAAGCTATAGCCGTGGCCATGGCAATACCAGCCGACGGTCCATCTTTGGGTATTGCACCTTCCGGGACGTGAACATGAATGTCCACATCTTTGTAGAAATCACTGGACAGACCAAACTCTTCAGCCCTTGCCCGCACGTAGGTGAACGCGGCCTGAACAGATTCCTGCATCACATCCCCAAGTTTACCAGTCATAACCATCTTTCCCGCACCTTTCATCACCATTGCTTCGATGGCGAGGAGCTCACCACCAACCTCCGTCCAGGCGAGCCCTGTAGCCACACCTATCTGGTCCTTTCCTTCCGCCTCACCATAACGGTACTTGGGTACTCCAAGATATTTAGGAATTGACTTGGATGTTATCCTGATCCTCTTCTTCACGCCATCTGTTACAATCTCCCGCGCAACCTTACGGCAGATGGACGCAATTTCCCTTTGAAGGTTCCTTACCCCCGCTTCCCTGGTGTACTGGCGAATGATCCTCAGTATTGCCCCGTCGGTAAAGCTTATATGATCCTTTGTAAGACCATTTGCTTCCATCTCCTTGGCTACGAGAAATCTCTTAGCTATTTGCATCTTTTCGTCTTCAGTATACCCAGCAATACGAATTACCTCCATCCTATCCTGGAGAGGAGCAGGAATCGTCTGCAACACATTGGCCGTAGTAATGAACATCACATCGGACAGATCGTAATCCACTTCCAGGTAATGATCGTTAAAGGCGTAATTCTGCTCGGGATCTAGTACCTCAAGAAGTGCGGATGCGGGATCACCTCTAAAATCAGAACTCAACTTATCCACTTCATCGAGACACATTACAGGATTACTCGTCCCTGCCTTCTTCATAAGCTGTATTATCTTACCCGGCAAAGCCCCTATGTAAGTTCTTCTGTGACCCCTTATTTCAGCTTCGTCCCGAACTCCTCCAAGGGAGAAACGGACAAACTTTCTGTTCGTAGCTCTCGCCACAGATCTCGCGATAGAGGTTTTCCCCACCCCTGGCGGACCAACTAAACATAGAATAGATCCCTTGTTCTTATTTACGAGTCGCTGAACAGCGAGATACTCCAAGATTCTTTCCTTAACCTGTTTGAGTCCGTAGTGATCCTCTTCTAGAATCGCCTCCGATTCCTTTAAAGTGTAATTATTCTCAGTCTTTTCACCCCAGGGCAGATCTAGTATCCAGTCTATATAATTCCTAACCACAGTTGCCTCTGCAGACATGGGAGGCATCATTTGGAGTTTTTTGATCTCAGCTTTTACCTTCTTATAAGCTTCTTCTGAAAGTTTCTTCTGACTTAACCTTCTCTCTAACTCTTCTATTTCATTCCTAAACTCATCCTTTTCGCCCATTTCCTTCTGAATGGCACGAATCTGCTCATTCAGATAGTAATCCTTCTGAGTTTTCTCCATTTGCTTTTTTACACGCCGCTTGATCCTTTCCTCCAGCTGCAGAATCTCGATTTCACCCATCAACAATTCCAAAATCGCCTCGAGTCGCTCGTTGAGGTCAAAAATCTCCAGAACCCTCTGTTTGTCCTCCAACTTCACACCAAGATGAGAAATGATAACATCGGCGAGCTTTGACGGATTATCGATAGCAGAGACGGTACCCGCAATCTCCACGTGAACTTTTTTGCTGAGTTTAACGTACTCCTCGAAAGAATCCTTAAGGCTTCGCACAAGAGCTTCTGTCTTTACCTTGTCGTCACTTGCCCTCTCATCAACCTCTTCAATCTCCACATAAAAATACTCATCAGAACCGAGATAATGTCTAATTATACCCCTTTTCTTGCCCTCCACCAATACTTTAACAGTACCATCGGGTAGTCGAAGGAGTTGAATTATTAAACCTACCGTTCCAACTCTATATATATCGTCTTCTCTAGGATCATCTTGCTGAGCATTTTTTTGAGCCGTTAAGAAAATCCCCTTTTCCTGCTTCATCGCCGCTTCCAATGCAGCAATTGACTTCGCCCTCCCCACAAAAAGGGGGACAATCATGTGTGGAAAAACCACCACATCTCGAAGTGGTAACAGTGGTAATCTTGTAACCCTTTCACTCTGTCCCATAAAACACGCCTATACCTTTTTTTATTTTATGCTGTTTCAGTCTTAGATTCAAATATCAAAATTGGACTTTCACCGTTGAGAACAACCTCTTCACTGATTATACATTCCTTCAAATCCCGACGGGACGGAAGCTCATACATGATATCCAGCATAACATTCTCCAGAATGGAACGCAAACCTCTCGCCCCAGTTTTTCTTTCGATTGCCAGTTTAGCAATAGCTCTCAGAGCACCATCGGTGAATCTCAATTTCACATTTTCCATTTCGAATAACTTCTGGTACTGTTTGATTATAGCATCCTTCGGTTCAACAAGAATCCTCACCATATCATTTTCATCCAGTTCATCCAGCGTGGCAATGATGGGCAATCTGCCTACAAATTCTGGTATCATGCCGAACTTTAAAAGGTCCTCGGGCTGGACCTGAGCAAGAAGCTCCCCTATTTTTTTGCTGTGTTTGCCCCTTATCTCAGCACCAAATCCCATGGAACTTCCACTTATCCGCCTAGCTATTATCTCTTCTAAGGAGTTAAAAGCACCTCCACAAATAAAGAGAATATTTGTTGTATCCACCTGAATGAATTCCTGCTGAGGATGTTTACGTCCCCCTTTCGGAGGGATATTCGCTCTCGTCCCTTCAATGATCTTTAAAAGCGCCTGTTGTACACCTTCACCAGAGACATCCCTTGTTATAGAGGGATTCCCAGATTTTCTTGCAATCTTGTCAATCTCATCAATATAAACAATACCCTTCTGGGCTCTCTCCACATCATAATCGGCATTTTGGAGGAGGTAGAGTATGATGTTCTCCACATCCTCACCAACGTAACCCGCTTCCGTCAGGGCCGTTGCATCAGCTATGGCGAAAGGTACGTTCAACATCTTAGCCAACGTTTTCGCAAGCAAAGTCTTGCCGGAACCTGTGGGACCTATGAGGAGTATGTTGCTCTTCTGTATCTCCACCCCATCCCTGTTGTGCGTAGTCCCGCTGAGGATCCGCTTGTAATGATTATAAACAGCAACCGAAAGTATCTTCTTGGTTCTATCCTGACCAATGACATAAGCATCGAGGAATTTCTTTATCTCTTTAGGCTTCGGAATACCCCTTCTAATCTCATCTTTGTGGGGAACATTTCCATCTTCCTCAATTATGCAACGGCAGAGTTCTATACACTCATCACATATATACGCACTCGGCCCCGCAACCAGTTTGTTAACCTCGTTCTGGCTTCTCCCGCAGAACGAACAGAATAACAAACCAGGACTTTGATTATCCCTTCCTCTTCTCACCATATTCACCTCTCTATGGCCTCTTGGTGATTATCTCATCGATTAATCCGTATTCTTTTGCCTGCACGCTACTCATGTAATAATCCCTTTCAGTATCCGCTTGAATCCTCTCCAAAGGCTGTCCAGTGAGCTCTGATAGAATCCTATTCAACTCATCTTTCAATCTTAATATCTCCCTAGCCTGAATGTCAACATCAGTAGCCTGTCCATAAAAACCACCTATGGGCTGATGTATAAGAATCCTTGCATGGGGAAGGGCAAAGCGTTTGCCCTTGGTTCCCGCAGCGAGAAGAATAGCCCCCATACTAGCTGCCTGACCCATGCAGAACGTACAGACAGGTGGTCGAATGTACCGCATGGTATCATATATGGCCAGTCCGGAGCTAACCTGTCCACCGGGTGTATTGAGGTAGAAATAAATTTCCTTGTCGGGGTCCTCGGACTCCAGGTAAAGCATCTGCGCTATAACGAGATTCGCCACATTATCATCGATAGCTGTACCAAGAAATATTATCCTATCCTTTAGAAGGCGTGAGTATATATCGTAAGCCCTCTCACCCCTTCCGTCCTGTTCTATTACAATGGGTACAAGATGCATCTACTTCACCTCCTCACTTTTTGTCTCCCCAGGGGAGGTTTTTGTTATACGAGCGTTAGCCTCTAAGAAGTTAAACACCTTCTCTTCGAGAATATCATAACGGATCATATCCTCTATACCTTCATCACGGTATTTTTCCCTGTTCTCCTCATAGATTTGTCCCCTTTGAGCCGCAAATTGACGGAGTTTCTCCTCCAGTTCCCCTTCATCAACTGTTATCCCCTCCTTTGCAGCGATAGCCTTCATGAGCAGAAAAGTCCTTACAATGCGTCTCGCTTCCTCCTCATATTCTTCCCTGTGTTTTCCAATCAACTCTGCCGCCCTCTTCGGCTCCATCCCCCGCATAGTCATGTAACGATGGCTGTTTGCCATCATGGCCATGATCTGCCTATCCACCATCACCTGAGGAACCTCAAAAGAGTTCTGTTCAAGTAGTCTATCCAAGATACTTTTCCTAAGGCGTGCTCGCGTCTCATTCTGTCTGTTCAACTCCAGTGATTTACGAACCTCAGTGCGCAATTCCTCTATTGAACTTATGTTATCAAAGTTTTTGACAAATTCCTCATCAAGTGAAGGCAGCTTCTTCACCTTTATTCCTTTCAGTGTAACTTTGAAAATAACCTCTCGGCCCGCAACCTTCGGATTACCGTGATCCTCAGGAAACCTCACCTTTATTTCTCTGCTCTCCCCTTTTCTCGAATCCAGAATACCTTCTTCAAATTCCTGAGGAAGATTCCCTGCTCCCACTTCGAAGATATAATCTTCTCCTCTTAACTCGTTTAATACTTCTCCTTCCACCGCACCCTGAAAGTCAACCACAGCAAAGTCCCCTTTGTTTACACCTCTATCTTCTGGTACATCCTCCATCGTGCTGAACATGTCTTGAAGCTGCTGGATCCTCCGTTCCACATCATCATCCGTCACTGGGGTCTCTTCCACCTCTACCTCAATGTTTGTGTACCCCTGAGGATCAATCACAGGTTCCACCTCCACTGTGGCTGTGAAGGTAAAACCTTTTTCTACCTCCAATTCTGATTTTTCCAGTTCCGGATCGCCAAGGGGACGTATGTCCTTTTCCTCAAGGGTCTCAAAGTAAAAACGGTTTATCAGGTTACTCACCGCTTCATTTTCCACATAGTCTTTATAGTACACCTCCAAAACGGATCTCGGTACCTTTCCCGGACGAAATCCCTTTATTTTCGCCGTCCGAGATAACCTTCTGTAAATTTCATCAATCTCCCGTTTTGTTTCCTCCCAAGGAATCTCAAAGCTCAACCTCTTCTTAACAGGACTCAAATCCTCAATCTTGACAGCATGGGTTGTCATATTTAACGTTTACTCCTCCTCAGTTATCAAAAATGCAGCAGTTATCTAATAACGATTATAAATGATGTCAAGGTTATTACCTCTAATATAAACGCAAAACAAAAAAAAACCATCCACCCAAGTGGATGGTAACCTTTCTTTTAGAAAGGATGGTGCGAGAGAAGGGATTCGAACCCTTACGGTTTTACCCGCTGGATCCTAAGTCCAGTGCGTCTTCCAGTTCCGCCACTCTCGCGTTCTTAAAATATTAACCTCAAATAAAAAGACTGTCAACATCTACTGCCTAAAATCAAAGTCCTTTTTTATTGTTTGTCTCAAACGGTATGGTAAGTCGGTAGACACCACTCTGAAAGGCTGCCTTTACTGGAAATCCCAACTTTTCGATAACCCTAAGAATTGGTTTATTGTCCACCAGAACGTGCGCAGTAAAACCAGCAATACCCTCTTCGCGAGCTGTTTTAGCCAAAAGACCAAGAAGAAAAGTAGCAATACCTCGCCCACTGTACTGCTCATCCACAACCACAGCTATATCAGCATAAGGTTCTTCTTGGCTTCGCACATACCGTGCCTCCGCAATTATCCTTTCTACTCCTCCCTCTTCAACAACACCAACTATGGACATGGTGCGCCGGTAATCAACGTTCACGTATTCCTGCATTTTCTCATGGGGCATTGTCCTAATACGGGTAAAATAGCGATAGTAAACCGCTTGATCAGAAAAACGGTAAAAGAGTCTTCTCATTTCTTCCTCATCGGAAGGTTTAATAGCCCGGAATCTTACCTTCAAATTGTCTTTGAACTCCCGCTCACAGAAAATTCGTTCGGGATACAGAAAACCCGATTCGGGGATAAAAATCTGATCACGGTACAGCAAACATGCTTCCTTAGCCTTCTCTATAAGGCTCATTCTGTCATCCGGATGGGCGATATCTATTATAGCCTGCGCACGTTCTCTAAGAGATCGTCCCCGTAGATAAGCGATACCATATTCCGTTAAAACCATATCCAAAGATTCTCTGCAGTGAAACTGATAGGGGTAACCATCTACAGTCAAAACAATATTGCTTTCCCCTTTTCTGTTCCTGCTTGGCAGGGCGAAGACAGTTTTTCCACCCCTGGACAGGGAAGCACCCATGAATAGTTCCTGAACCACTCCTGGTCCAGCCGTAACATCTCCTTTTCCAATATGAAGGGCGATATTGCCTGTAAGATCAACTTTTCTGGCAGGTAAAATGGCAACGGTGTTGTCGTTCATACTAATGGCTTTTGGATCCATAACCACATCCATGGGTTGGAACTCCACAAGTGGATTTCTATCCAACCATTTCACCAGTTCCCTCGTTCCTATGACATATGAAGTTAGAGACTTCCCTCGGAAAACCGTCTTTTTCCTATTGGACACTGCCCCACTTTTTATTAAATCCATTAACGCATCTGTAAAAAAAGGTGAGTGAACCCCAAGGTCCCTTTTGGAGATAAGGGTTTTACCTAGAGCTTCGTAAAGGGGACCAATGGCAAAGGAAATACATGCCCCATCTTCAACCACTGAGGCAACATAAGAGGCTATTTTCAAGTATGTTTCATCTACCTGCCAGCGGTCAAGGTAATAGGGACTGTCTTCTGATTCAATTAGATAGTCAAATTCACTTACGTGGACAAGGGTATCACCCAGGGTCCATGGAGCTTCCAGATTTATCTCGCCCACCACAATATCCGCCACTTCCATTGCCTGACGCGCAACATCCACACCCACACCTAGGGAAACATACCCCATCTCATCTGGAGGCGTAACCTGCACAAAAGCCGCATCGAATCTAATAATTCCTGTGGCAAACAGGGAAGAGATACGGGAAAAACGTGACGGTATTAAATCCGCCCGGCCTTTTTTAATAGCGTCACTGGCAACCCAGCCAGAAAAAAACGTTTTCAGTCGAAATTTTTTAGCATACCTTTTCGAAAGGGAAACCGTTTCCCCTAAACTGACCAATTGTACAAGTTCCAGATCCTGAAGATTGGGAGCATCAGAGGATAGAAGGTATTTTACTATCGTTCGCGGTTCTGCCAGCCCCGTGCCCAAAAAGATGGACATTCCTGGCCTTATCTTATCCAGAATGAAATGGGGTTTTTTTATCTTATCTCCTACGGGATAATTCCACATAGTTACGTCTTTTTTGAATTTTTACCATCCTGTAACAACTCTTTACCTACTTGTCCACTTATATATTTACCGAACGTAGACCAAATGATAGATACCTATTAAATTAAAAGTAAACTTCTATAAAAGGGAGAGAATATGAAAAGCTTTTGGCTCTGTTTCGTCCCCCTTTTTGTGGCAGTAGATGCCTTTGGAATTCTGCCCATTTTCGTACAGCTAACTGAAGGCTTAAGCACCGAACAGATTAAAAGAATCATCTACCAGTCAATGATTACGGCTCTGGTTGTCGCACTGACATTTCTGGGCATTGGTACAGCAGTCTTTCAGATTTTAAATATCACCATGGCAGATTTTATGGTTGCAGGGGGGGTAGTGCTCTTCATACTTTCCATAAGAGACTTGCTCACACAGGAAAAGAAAAATCTCCCATTTGATCCCGAAAGTGTAGGTGCTGTACCTATAGGTGTCCCACTCGTAACTGGACCTGCCGTACTAACCACCTCCATGGTCCTTGTAAACGAGCACTCAGCACTAATAACAGCATTGGCTATTGCAGCCAATATACTCATCGCCGGCGTTGTTTTCTCTCTCGCACCCCACATACACCGCTTCCTTGGCAAAACAGGTTCTAAAGTTATCTCTAAGATCACGAGTCTCCTCCTTGCAGCCATCGGTGTGATGATCATCAGAAAGGGGATTGCCCTTTTTCTTACGGAAGGAATCCATTTTTAAAAAGTTTCCGTTCATCGCAGAAAAAGATTACCGCAACCAACAAAATGTGATAAGTTTCTCACAGTTCCAAAAAAAGGGGGGGACATGGATACAGAAAAATTCATCCAAAGTATCTACGTATTTTCCGACCTGAAACCCGATGATATAAACACCTTAATAAACAGCACCCAATCACTACACTTTCCCAAAGGTTCCCGAATAATCAAATTTGGAGAAATGAATAGGTTTCTCTGGATACTTACTTCTGGAGAGGCGGAGGTAATGGTGCCCACGGAAGACGGGTCTGAAGAATCTATAGCCACGTTGAAGTCTGGGGACATTTTCGGAGAAATGTCCATCCTAACAGGGGAACCAACAATAGCCTCGATTATAACCAAAAGCGACGTAAGTGTGCTTAAGGTGCCACGAGAGACAATATCACAGATTATCACCAAAAATCCGTCCATGCTGATGAAACTTACAGGTCTCATCTCAAAGCGTTACATAGAGAATGCCAGGCTGGAAACAGAACGTCAGTTAAGGAAAGCAGCTCACAGCGAAAGTCAAGATCCGTATGACCTCAATTTCACCTCATGCAGTGAGCCCATGAAGATTCTCGTCATAAACTGTGGTAGTTCTTCCCTAAAATTCACCCTCTTCGACACCCTTATAGGGGCTGCCGTAATTGAAGGTCTGGTAGAACGAATAGGCACAGGCGACGTTCACTTCCATCTGAAAACCCCAGATAAAAAATGGGAAGAGAAAAAATTCTCCATTAACAACATGGAAGACGCATTTCGAGCTATGCTGGGCACCCTCACCGATCCAGCCCTAAAAATACTGAAAGATATTAAGGAGATAAATGCAGTTGGTCATCGAGTGGTTCACGGGGGGAAACGCTTCTCCAATTCTGTAGTGATTGATAATGAAGTGCAAGAAGCTATCCGCTCCTTTATACCCCTTGCCCCCTTACACAACCCGTACAATCTCAAAGGTATAGAAATCATGACTTCACTTCTCACCGATGTGCCCCAAGTGGCCGTTTTTGATACAGCCTTTCATCTAAATATGCCTGCCCATGCGTCCATCTACGCCCTCCCCGCTCAACTCTGTGAAGAAAACGACATACGCCGCTATGGATTTCATGGCACTAACCACCGTTTCGTAGCCCTTAGTGCAGCCACCTTCCTCAAAAAGCGTGTAGGGGAGCTCAAGATAATCTCCTGTCATCTCGGAAACGGAGCCTCTGTATGCGCAATAGACCACGGAAGAAGCGTGGACACAAGCATGGGTATGACCCCTTTGGAAGGCTTGATCATGGGCACAAGATCGGGCGATCTGGATCCAGGAATCCTTCTTCAACTCATGCGTCATAAGGGTCTTAATTACGAAGAACTTGACAGGATATTAAACCGGGAAAGCGGACTTAAAGGTATTACGGAACTTAGCAGCGACATGCGGGAGATTCTCGCAGCGGCTGAAGAAGGTAATATGGCATGCAAACTCGCCGTTAGTGCCTTCTGTTACAGAGTCAAGAAATACATAGGAGCCTACGCAGCGGCTCTCGGTGGTTTGGATGTTCTAATTTTCACAGGTGGCATAGGGGAAAACTCACCGGAGATAAGGGCTAGAATATGCCAGGGATTGGATGTATTGGGTATAAACATCCTTGAAGAAGAAAATCGGAAAACATCGGCACTCAGAGGGAAAATAGCTACAATATCCCCTCATGAAAACCGGGTGAAAGTACTGGTAATACCCGCAGACGAGGAAAGGATGATCGCCAGAGAGACTATTCATGCCCTTGGGCGGGCATTACCAGTAGAGGACCTAAAGAGGTTCAGAACTACCCCGATACCTCTCAGCACCTCTGCCCATCACGTCCATTTATCAAAGGAGGATTTTGAATCTCTCTTTGGTGAAGGTCGGAAATTGACACCAAAAGCAGAACTCTCACAACCCGGCCAGTTCGCGGCAGAAGAAACAGTAAACCTGATCGGACCAAAAGGCCGCATTGATAAAGTAAGGATACTGGGACCTTTCCGTAAAGAAACGCAGGTAGAGATTTCCCGTACTGAGGAATTCAAATTGGGTGTCGACGCCCCCATTAGGGAATCGGGAGACCTCGAGGGGACACCGGGAATCGTCATCGAGGGGGAAAGGGGCACAATACGAATCAATAAAGGCGTCATATGTGCCCGACGCCATATACATCTATCACCGGAAGAGGCGTTAAAACTTGGACTGAGAGACAAGGACGTGGTTATGGTACGCGTCAAAGGTGAACGAGAACTCATCTTCGGAGATGTTCTTGTTAGGGTTCACCCTGAATACAGAATGGACATGCATATCGACACGGATGAGGCTAACGCAGCGGAAATATCCGAAGGGGCAGTGGGCTTTATAGAATCCATACAGCATAGAAATTACATGTAAAAAATTTTACTCTGGATGTTGCGAACCGACTCTCAGCAACACATCTGTTCTACGCACTTAAGAAAGCTACCGCCCAGGCAACCTCCCGCTTGCGCAGCTTTCATTAGGGGTGGGAACTTCCCAACAGCCACCGGCCCCACGGCAAATTGGCGTTTCACTGCTCTCCTCTCTTCAAGACCAAAAACGTTGTTTTAGGGATGGATAAGGGGCGGTATGAGGAAAAACCACCCCGCCCCTTTGTGTCTTTCATCACCGCCGAAGGGGCACCAGACGTCCACGGTAACCCTCGGGCACGTCCTGGAGGAGGGCGATGCCGAGTTGGGAGGTCTTTTTGCTCTCCGTTAAATCAGCATTGATGGCCTCCGTGTCCAGCGTCCACATGGCCCCCGTTAGGGGATCGACGATCAACCAGCCGATAAGCCCCCCAAAGACGAGATTGCCGGCAATGTACCAGCCGCTTGGGGTAGTATCCACCTTTATGACGCAATCGGCGAAGCCCTCTTTGCTGATCGTCACGGTGTAGGTCTTGCCCCGGAAATACCCCTTTTTCTTCGGTAAAGACACGGAAGTAGGCGTTAGCCCCTCAAATACCGTCCTCCCCTGCTCGTCCTTGATCAACACACTCGCCCGAGAGGGGTTGCTGGACAAGATAAGTAGTTCGGGGACACCCTTGCCCATAATGGTGGCACAACCTACTAACAAAACGAAACAAAACAAAATAATTACCTTTTTCCACATAACCACACCCCTCAAAACTTTTTTCCGGCCACGGAAGCGGTCCGGTTTGTCAAGCAGACCTAAACACAGGAGTGTGCTATTGGCAAAAACAGCAACGTTACCATCACCCGGGAAATAGCCATAAGCAGTAGCAACTCTGCCCCATTGTGCCGTGCCTGAAGGGATAACAAAGCGATCAAAAAGGGTTTTATTCCCCTTACCCATTTGTCAGAGCCGCGGACGAAGTTCTCCGCCTTTCTAATCCTGCTGCTTGATTGCATAAGCCGCGATTTCTCCGTCATCTCCACGGGCAGAAAACCAGGTAGGGATAGGGGCGGACGAGGGTAGTGAAAACACCTTTAGTCGAAATCAGCAAAGCGAAGAATGATGCAAGTTTTGGGATTTCAAAATCCCGTAAACCGCGCCATTTTCTACCCTAAACCCACGCCGGATTTCTCCACTGGCTATATCTAACTCGGAGATAGATCTCGGATGAAGAAGCTTTTTTGTGAGGTTGCTTGACATATCAAGCGTATTTCTTTAGTTTTTTGCGCAGTCAGGAGTAGAAATCAGTTTTTCTTTTGAGGCTCATTCGGCAATGAGATGGGAAATAAATCTCTGGCAATAAAGGATTTGATAAATGAAAGAGGATGACAAAAAGGGGAGAGAATCGGAAGAGGAGAATTTTCAGCGTGAATTTGGAGGGTCTTTGCCCTTACATGGTGAGTGGCTAAGCCATGTAAATGAAACGGGTCCCTCTAAAAATATCATTTCTTCATGGTTCATAGATATCCTCGATGCCATCTACGATGGTATTTTAATAGCCGACGCAAACACAATCGTCCGCTACGTTAATCCCGAATACACCCGAATTACGGGGGTGAAACCGGAGCAAATAATTGGGAGACCTTTACGAGAGGTACGACCTGGGGCTATCCTTCCAGATGTTATACGCACAGGAATTCCTCGAGCAGGGGTTTTCCGTAGAGAGGGCGAAATAGAATACGTTGTGGACATGGCGCCAATTTATAGGGATGGCAAGATCGTAGGCGGCGTTTCCGTTTTGAAGGATATTACAGAAGTCAGACGTCTCTCAAGCGAACTTAAAAAATTTGTAAAAAGGACCAACCAGCTTCACTCATTTGTCCGACATGTATTTCAGGCTAGATACACATTCGATGACATAATTGCTGTGAGCGAAGAAATGAAAAAGGTAGTAAGCCTCGCGAAACGGATAGCATTAGGTGATAGCGATGTTCTCATAACGGGTGAGAGCGGCACCGGCAAAGAGCTATTTGCCCAGGCCATACACAATGGAAGTAACCGTTCTTCCGGACCATTTATCGCTTTTAGTTGTGCATCCCTGAGCGCTTCTTTGGTGGAAAGTGAACTGTTTGGATATGCTGACGGAGCCTTCACAGGGGCACGAAAGGGAGGCAAGGCTGGCTTCTTTGAGATTGCTGACGGAGGAACTGTCTTCATTG
This sequence comes from Syntrophales bacterium, assembly GCA_026417625.1. Classification (NCBI taxonomy): domain Bacteria; kingdom Pseudomonadati; phylum Thermodesulfobacteriota; class Syntrophia; order Syntrophales; species Syntrophales bacterium. Next base: position 99,544 of record JAOACW010000007.1, read on the forward strand.
ATGAAGTGGCAGAACTAAGCAAAGAGGTGCAGGCTAAACTGCTCAGGGTCCTTCAGGAACGCAGGGTTCGCAGGGTAGGAGAGGCGGAAGAGGTGGAAGTGAATATCCGTATAATCATTGCCACCAACCGAGATCTTGAAAAAATGGTAAAAGAAGGGAAATTTCGAGAAGATCTCTACTACCGCCTAAATGTCGTTAACCTGCACCTACCTCCACTCAGGTCTCGTCAAGAGGACATAAAACCACTGGCAGAACACTTCTTCCACCAGTGTACCAGACGCCTGGGACGATCCCACACGGTGTCACCAAAAATTTACGAGATATTCGAGAAGTATCATTGGCCTGGTAACGTTAGGGAACTCATAAACACCGTGGAATATACTGTGAACATGGCAGATACAGATTTCATTGGACCTGAACATCTTCCGAAGAGATTTCACGACCTATCTTTACCACTGTACGAATCGACCTTAAAACAGACCGTTAGGGAGACGGAAAAAAAGATCATCCTAAATAAGCTCAATCGTCTGGGATGGTCAGTCTCTGCAAAGAAACAAATCGCCAAGGAAATGGGAATATCCCTGTCCTCTCTCTACGCCAAACTCAAATCCTACGGTATAAAAAAAGAAAAAAGCTAAATTCCATTTTCTCGGAAACTTAAACCACATTGTTCTAGAAAACTAAAAATCATTGTTTCAATTAGTATTTTTGCCACTTAAGGTGGAGCATTTCCCTTTTCTTTTTAAGAAAATCGGAAACTGATAGCGTTCATCGAATGTGAACTTCTCTCGGGCCTGAGTGCCTCAAAAAAATTACTCAAAAAAATCAAATACTTCTCTTTACCAAACGTCCGGGTAATACCCGAATTTGGTGGCGCCGGTGTCGTTTTTATTTGGCACAGCCGTTGCTCTGACGAAAGAACGACCTGACGCAGTACAGTCGGGGGAAATCTATAAGGAGGAATAGCAAAATGGCACTACTCGGCCTTATAACAATGATAGCTCTTTTGGCGGTGATACTTACAAAAAGACTAACACCACTGGCGGCTCTTATTGCAGTTCCAATCATTGGTGCCCTCGTAGGTGGTTTTGGCGTAATTTCCCTGGGTAAATTTATCGTTCAAGGAATACAAAATATTGCGCCAGTTGTGGCTATGTTTATTTTCGCCATAATATTTTTTGGGGTTTTAACGGACGCAGGCATGTTCGATCCAATAATCGAAAGGATTTTGCGGATCGTAGGAAACAATCCTACAAAAATAGTTGTTGGAAGTGCCTTGCTGGCTATGTTAGTTCACCTCGATGGATCGGGAGCGGTTACCTTTCTCATCACCCTGCCACCGTTAATACCTCTATACGAGAAACTCAAAATGGACAAAAGGGTCCTGGCATGCGTTGTTGCCCTTGGAGCAGGGACTATGAACATCGTCCCGTGGGGAGGCCCAACCCTGAGGGCAGCTACGTCACTGCAAGTTTCTGTCACTGATCTCTACAATCCCGTGATACCCGCTCAACTGTGTGGTCTCCTGTTTGTACTGTTGGTTGCTTTTTGGCTGGGGAGAAGGGAGGCAAAGCGTCTTGGAGCTTTTGAAGTTAATGGGATGCCGGATATCGAATATAAAAGGGAATTGACAGAGGAAGAAAAAGCTCTGAGAAGGCCGAAACTTTTTTGGTTCAACATAGCTTTGACCTGCTTTGTGATTGCAGGGTTGATTTGGGGCAAAGTTTCTCCCGCGGTGGTTTTCATGGTTGGTGCTACACTGGCACTTGTCGTTAATTATCCAAACATAAGCATCCAGCGACAGCGAGTGGATGCCCATGCCAAGGCGGCACTCATGATGGCAAGTATTCTTCTGGCCGCGGGATCGTTGATGGGCATTATGAAAGGAACGGGCATGATTACTGCTATGGCCAAGTCGGCGGTTCAGTTTGTACCTCAAGGTTTCGCAACCCATATACCTGTCATTATGGCCCTTGTGTCTATGCCCCTGAGTTTGTTGTTCGACCCAGATTCTTTCTACTTCGGTTTTCTCCCCGTTGTAGCAGAGGTAGCTAAAGCGGCAGGTGTCCCTGTTCTCCAGGTAGGACAGGCAGCGATTATAGGTCAAATGACAACAGGATTTCCTATAAGTCCACTTACCCCATCGACGTTCTTGCTCCTGGGTATGACTAATGTTGACTTGGGAGAACACCAAAAGTTTACATTCATCTACGCTTATTTAACGACATTAGTGATGGCAATTGTTTCCGTACTGTTAGGTCTATATCCCCTTTGATAGGAGGTCTTTATGAAAGCGGTGAGAATTGGATCAGGTGCAGGGTATTCGGGAGACCGTATAGAGCCAGCGGTTGAGCTGGCGGAGAAAGGAGACATCCAATACCTTGTTTTCGAGTGTCTCGCTGAGCGAACGATAGCAATTGCCCAGCAGACAAAGATGCGGGACCCTCAAGGGGGATATGATCCTCTACTTGTGGAGCGTATGGAGACCTGTCTTCCCATCTGTAAAATGAATAATGTGAGGATAATCACCAATATGGGAGCGGCTAATCCTATAGCTGGTGCAAAAAAAATCAAGGAAGTAGCGACACGCCTGAATATAAGAAACCTCAAGATTGCCGCCGTTACAGGAGATGACGTATTGGACATAGTACGTAAGGGAGAGTTCCCCATTCAGGAAACCGGTGAGCTATCCTCAAATTTAAGGGAGTCAATAATCTCTGCCAATGCCTATCTAGGGGCGGAATGCATCGTTGAGGCGCTTAAAAACGGTGCCGATGTGGTAATTACCGGTCGGGTGGCGGATCCGGCGCTGTTTATTGCACCGGCCATCCACACATTCGGATGGGATATGACGGATTGGGATCTTCTAGGACAAGCTACTGTTATGGGGCATCTCCTTGAATGTGCGGGTCAAATCACAGGAGGATACTTTGCCGATCCTGGCTATAAAGATGTGCCGGCGTTAGCGAGGCTCGGTTTTCCCCTAGCTGAAGTATATGAAGATGGTAGTTTTATCGTTACCAAGGTTTCTGAATCGGGTGGTTTGGTGACCTTAGCCACTTGTAAAGAACAGTTGTTTTACGAAATTCATGACCCCACAGCATACGTTACCCCTGATGTTATAGCTGATTTCTCAGAAGTTCAGTTGGAGGAAATAGGGAAAGATTGTGTGCGGGTTACAGGAGGTAAAGGGAAACCAAGACCAGAAATGCTTAAGGTTTCTATTGGATACCTTGATGGATATATCGGTGAAGGTCAGATAAGCTACGGTGGACCCGGCGCAGTGGCCCGTGGTCAGCTGGCATTAGAGATAGTATTGGAAAGACTAAAGATCACAGGGGTGCAGTACGAGGAAATAAAAAGTGAACTGATAGGTTTAAACTCGCTCCACGGAAACAAAATATCCAGCGGTTATAATCCTTATGAAGTGAGGGTCCGTGTTGCCGCAAGGACAAAGACCTTCAAAGACGCTGTGCGTATCGGCAATGAAGTAGAGACTCTCTACACAAACGGTCCCGCAGGTGGGGCTGGAGCGTGGAAAAATGTAAGGGAAGTGCTAGCTATCGTTTCCACCTTTATACCTCGATCTCTGGTGAACTACTCAATAAATTACGAGGAGGTTTTATGAAGCTACGCCAAATTGCGCACGCCCGTACGGGAGACAAAGGTGACACAGCCAATGTAGCTTTAATTGTCTATGACCTGGCGATGTATCCTCTTCTGGAAAAGTATGTAACAGCTGAAAGGGTTAAGGAATTTTTATCCGATATCGTAAAGGGAGATGTCATACGTTACACAATCCCGCATCTGGGTGTGCTTAATTTTGTACTGCACAACGCCCTGGGTGGGGGTGTGACCCGTACACTATCCCTGGACCTACACGGCAAATCGTTGAGTTCTGCCCTCCTTGAGATGGAGATCCCCGATATGTAAGTATTGCCCAATGAGTATACAAATCTCCGGGAAGCAAACTTAACGGGATGGCAATCGGCCCTCAAAGAGGGGCATAACACTCAAACTTTGGGGGATCGAACACTACGCCCGATAGTTTCGTTTTGTGTTTTTTACGGAAGGATTGCATTTTCACGATGCGGGAGTAGCGATGCTCGCAGAACCATAGTTATGGAATCTCATCTTGAGCGCTTTATGTGGAACGGCCGTTGTTTAAACACGCTCTCCTATACACCAATTAGAGTGAATAAAAAGTTCTCTCCATCATCACTCTTTTATTTTAATCCCCAATTGTCTCAATGCCTCTAAAACCTTATCCTCGTATTCCTGTTTACTCAGACTACCATCACTCGCCCGCAGTTCCAAACTCAGAGCGTTGAACTTACTCTGGAGTAAGTTCATGATGCCCATGATGTTAGACACCTTACCCTTTGGAACCTCAAATTTGAGGCGAATTTCTTTCATTTCCTCTCGACCCTTTTGAGTGCCTAACTCTCCCGGCGTTATTGACGTATCTTCACTTTTGCGGTCATCCCGCACTTCGGGTTCCTCTGCTTCATCTTTCGGCTTTTCCAGTTTACACAGATTCTCGGGGATCAGAATTTCTTTGCCCGTAAAGGCCACCGTTGCAACCTCTTTGAAAAAACGACACACTGGTTTCTCATCCGCGAGTTCCCCCAACCCGAAAAGTCCCTGTTTCACCCCCTCGGTGATGCTCCTTTCGATTACATCCTTAGACGCAGGTCGCAGCTCTCCCGGTGTCCTGAAAAGGGATTGATATAGTTGCTCCGTGAAAACGTACTCGCGGTTCACCAGATATTTTTCCTTTATGACAAGTGGAGCTATACGTTCGAGTATCTCGCCGTTGGAGACGAGTTTCCCGTAAATTTCTTCACAGAGAGTCTTATACTCCCCGTAAGTAGGAATGCCCAAGTCTATCTCTCGGAACCCTTCTTTCGCTGGAACCGCAACAATACGATAGAGACGCCTGATGTACTCAGAAATTCTTTCCTCCGCCTTTTTCAATGCTTTTTTGTTTTCCTTTTTCTGCTCTTCGGAAAGATTGAGCGTTTTATCC
>JAOACW010000008.1 GCA_026417625.1 Syntrophales bacterium
ATTTCTGAAGGATGAAATGAGACCTGATCATTGAAGGGATTGCGACCCATGTTCATCCTGGCATATTACATGGGGAACCATCGCGATGAAATGAGACCTGATCATTGAAGGGATTGCGACTTTATCTTTGTGAATGAGATAATTGTACAGTTCTTTAGCTAAGAGTGATGAAATGAGACCTGATCATTGAAGGGATTGCGACCTCCCGCAACCCCTACCCAACAAGATGGGTGGGGTCTTAACACAGATGAAATGAGACCTGATCATTGAAGGGATTGCGACCTTAAGGGGAGGGCCGCCGGTATTTTCTCCGCCCCGGCGGCGGATGAAATGAGACCTGATCATTGAAGGGATTGCGACGTGGGGTCTTAACACAAGAGACCCTTTCTCCGTGCGCTCAATGGATGAAATGAGACCTGATCATTGAAGGGATTGCGACATGACGCTCCTCCCCTACTCTGATATAGTAGTGCTTTTTCCGATGAAATGAGACCTGATCATTGAAGGGATTGCGACTTAAAGCTTTTTGTCCTTTGTTCCACGGTGTTCTGGAGATGAAATCGAAAATTTGTCGTCATCGGTACCTCCGACGACGACAAAACGACCCTCCATCTGGATTTGCTTCTACACAAGGTTACCAAAAGGCGTATGCCAGAATTCGTGGAAGCAATACTTTGGTCTATTTGCCGGTAAGTACAGTATGTTTGCAACGGTAAGGTTAAACTATGACGGAACAATACAGGAATTACAGGACGTTCTGTTTCCAAACGGTCGGCGAGTACCGCAGAGAATCTTCATCCGGTTACGTGCCTGCAATTATAGGGTTGCTAAAATTCAAGGGCAAAAAGTAGGACAATTTTATGTGCGGTATTTATCTCCACTCATGAACAGGTTGTTAAGATTATACGTGAATCTGTGCTTCGCAATTTTGAAGCGGGTAGAATACCGATGAAAAATAACACTTTTGTTACTTTGATTTTTTTTCCGAACGAAAATGTTTATTATGTCACTTTTTATTATTGCCCGCCTTGTTTCGTTGATCTTCCAGTATTCATTGCGAATTTAGCTCCTTTTGTTCCCCTGGCATAATATTTGTTCTGGCATTTGAGCGCATAGCTCAAATTATGGAGGTGATACAATGAATTCAGGGGATACTGCTTGGTTACTCATTTCTACCGTATTAGTTTTTTCGATGACCCTTCCTGGACTTGCGTTTTTCTATGGGGGACTGGTAAGGCGAAAAAATGTGCTTTCCATTTTAATGCAGTGTTTCTCAATCGCTGCGCTTATTGCCCTTCAGTGGGTTTTATTCGGTTACTCCTTATCTTTCGGACCAGATGTAGGTTACGGTGTTATAGGGGGCCTGGAGTGGGTAGGCTTAAGGGGAGTTGGAGCAAATCCTTTTTCTGAATATGCCGGAACTGTTCCGCATGCCCTTTTCATGGTTTTTCAATGCATGTTTGCTATCATAACACCAGCTCTTATGATAGGGGCTTGCGCTGAAAGGGTTAAGTTTTCTTCTCTCATGGTGTTTATCCTTCTCTGGGCTACATTTGTTTATGATCCTCTCGCGCACTGGGTATGGGGTAATGGCGGGTGGATGAAAGTACTTGGAGGTCTTGACTTTGCTGGTGGCATTGTTGTGCACGCAAGTTCGGGTGTATCTGCTCTGGTCATTTGTTTGCTGTTAGGTAAGCGGTCAGGTTATCTTAAAGAGCCCTTTAGACCACACAACCTACCACATACAATTCTTGGTGGATGCTTGCTCTGGATAGGTTGGTTCGGTTTTAACGCGGGTTCTGCCCTTGCTGCAAATGAGCTGGCCACTCATGCTTTAATTACGACACTTATTGCTCCTTCTGCTGCGGGTCTGACCTGGGCATGTATTGAGTGGTATGTTAACGAAAAACCTACAATACTTGGTGCCGTATCTGGAGCCTTAGCTGGATTAGTTGCTATAACCCCCGCTTGTGGTTACGTAAATGTGATGAACGCAGTTTTTATCGGAGTTATAGCTGGTGCTGTATGTTATCTTTTTGTCGTCAAGGTTAAGAACATTTTGGGATACGATGATTCTCTAGATGCATTTGGTATTCACGGCATAGGGGGTATATGGGGCACGATTGCCACAGGACTTTTCGCCGAAAAAGCTGTAAACAGTGCAGGTGCAGATGGTTTGTTTTTCGGCGGCTCTCAGCTTGTACCTCAACTAATTATGGTTCTTGTAGCCCCCATATTTGCTGCGGTCGTTACGTATATACTTTACAAAGCCGTTGATCTCACTCTGGGCTTAAGAGTGAATGATAAAGATGAGACAATTGGTTTAGATTTAACACAACACGGTGAAGCTGCATATACGGTAATCGAGTAGAATTGCAGGAAGGAGACATAAAAATGAAATACATAATCGCTATAATTCAACCACATAAACTTACGGATGTTATGAACGCACTTGAAAAGGCCAACATTCCCCTAATAACAGTTTCAAATGTTATTGGGAGAGGTCGCCAAAAAGGGATAACAGAAACATACCGCGGTACAAGAGAAGCGGGGAGTCTTTTGAAAAAAGTCAAAATTGAAATCGCAGTTAACGACGAATTTGTTTTTCCTGCTGTTGAGGCGATTACATCGGCTGCGAAGACAGGTGAAATCGGGGATGGAAAAATCTTTATTTTCGATCTTCTTGAAGCAATAAGAATAAGGACAGGAGAAAGGGGTGCTGAAGCTATCGGCTAAGCTTCAACGTTTGATTTGAAAGGTCAGTGGAGGGCAAAGTTTGAAAGTTTCTGTTAAAAGATGGCTATTTTTTCCGGCTGTACCTGCCCATGAGAATCGCTTCAGACAAAACTTTGCCCTTCATCGATTGGAGAACGTCGTTCTTTGTTGCACCTGGACCTAAATCGAGCACTGCATCTAAAGCATAAATCTTGAAGAAGTATCTGTGTGTTCCACTTGGAGGACAGGGACCTCCATAACCGATTTTTGCCCAGCTATTAAGCCCGTGCTTTGCACCAGTGACAGGGAGCACATTCCTTGCGGGTATATTCTCCTCAAGCTTTCTCACATTTGCAGGAATGTTGTATACAACCCAATGGACCCACGTTCCCTTGGGGGCGTCGGGATCGTCACAAATTAAAACAAATGATTTTGTGTTCGCTGGGATATTTCCCCATTCAAGAGGTGGCGAGATGTTTTCTCCATCGCAGGTGTATTTTGGAGGAATGAGATCCCCGTGTTTAAATGCGGTACTTCTAAGGTACATTTTGTCTTCTTTACTTTCTCCAAACGCAACCCCATAAAAAACAAGTGCGAAAAAAAACATTAATATCAGATGTGCTGCTCTATTCATGGCAGATAACCAAATTGCTCAGGCGCCTATGTAGACCCCTCTTTTGAGCTTTTTAATCAAGCCTTTTTTCTCTGCTCTGTAGACGATAGTTCTTATCTGTCTCTCAGGAATCCCCGTTTTCTGGGAAATCTCCTTTGTAGTAATTCCTTCGGGCTGTTCTTTAATTGCTGCTACTACTGCTTCAGAACCCGGTTCTCTTCTCCTTGCTCGCTTTGATGTTCTTACCGGTGTTTTAAGAACGGCTGTTTTCTTTGTTTTCGTTATTTCTTGTTTGGTATGAACTTTTTCTACTTCTGGTGCGGAAGTGGTAATAAGGGATTGGATCTTATCAAAGTAGGTACGCACGAATTTTTCTGAACCTTCAATTTCAATTTCACGTGTTATTGGATTAAACTTTATCCTCGAGGGTAAATTTTTCATGATTTACTCCTTTCAATGGTGAAATTCATTTTCTTATAAATTATAGTAAGTTGTGAGTCAATACAATTTTGCTAAAAAATTGAAAAATTTTTATTTGATAAATGATTGGAAAAGTATACTGGCTTTTGTATCAAAGTTTCTTTTTTTTTCGGTTGTAATTCAGTGCCGCTTCGATGAATTTACGGAAAAGGGGATGGGGGTTTACAGGTCTTGATTTAAATTCCGGGTGAAACTGACAGCCGAGAAACCAAGGGTGATCCGGAAGTTCCACGATTTCTGCAAGTTTGTTGTCGGGGGAAGTACCTGTTATTTTCAACCCTTTGGATGTCAGAAGGTCTTTAAAAGCATTGTTGAATTCATATCGGTGACGGTGTCGTTCTGAGATCCTGTCTGTTTTATACGCATCTATTGCAAGTGAGGGTTTTGCAAGAACGCACGTGTATGCACCGAGACGCATGGTTGCACCTTTGTCCTTTATATTTCGCTGTTCTGGTAAGAGATCAATAACTGGATAAGGTGTTTTTTCATTGAATTCAGAACTGTTTGCCTCTTTCAGACCACAAACATTTCTGGCAAATTCGACGACCGCCATCTGCATACCGAGGCATATGCCGAAAAAGGGGATTTTTTTCTCACGAGCATAGCGTATAGCCTGAATCATACCTTCTATTCCTCTCTCGCCGAAACCACCAGGAACGAGAATACCATCAGCCCCATTCAGTTGATGGTCTAAATTCTCCTTTTCGATTTTTTCCGAATCAACGTATTTTAAATTTACCCTGCAGTCGTTGGCTATGCCTCCGTGGACAAGGGCTTCGTTTAGGCTTTTGTATGAATCCACAAGGTTAACATATTTTCCAACAACAGCAATCGAAACCTCCCTTGAAGGATTCATTATCTTACGCACAACCCTTCGCCAAGCCTCAAGATGAGGCCGTCCTGTCCAGATGTTCAGAAGATCAACAATTTTTTCATCCACACCCTCTGCATGGAAATTAAGAGGAACTTCATAAACGCAGTTGACATCTTTGGCTGTGAAAACACAGTCAAAATCCACGTTGCAAAATAACGCAATCTTTGCCTTTATCTCTTCAGGGAGGAGATTTTCAGCACGGCATAGAAGTATATCTGGTTGGATACCGATTTCCCGTAGTGCCTTTACACTGTGCTGGGTGGGTTTGGTTTTTACTTCACCTGCTGTTTTTATGTATGGCACCCATGTTAAATGGATGAATATTGCATTTTGCCTGCCGACTTCATTGCGAAACTGTCTCACAGCTTCAAGAAAAGGTAGACTCTCAATATCACCTACAGTGCCTCCAATCTCCACTATGGCTACATCGAAACCTTCAGCATTCTTCTTGATGAAATCTTTTATTTCATCCGTGATATGAGGGATGACCTGAACGGTTTTACCCAAATATTCTCCCCGCCGTTCTTTAGTTATAACGGAGTAGTAAACCTGCCCTGCTGTGAGATTATTCATGCGTCCCATTCTGGTAGATGTGAATCGCTCATAATGGCCCAGGTCGAGGTCGGTTTCCGCTCCATCATCTGTAACGTAGACTTCGCCGTGTTGGAAAGGATTCATCGTTCCAGGATCAACGTTTATGTAAGGGTCAAGCTTTTGATTGGTTACCCTTAGTCCACGGCACTCAAGGAGCGCTCCAATTGATGCTGCCGCAAGGCCTTTACCAAGAGATGAGAGGACTCCCCCTGTAATAAAAATGAATTTGGTGCGTTTCACGATGTTTACTCCTAATTTGTCTGTTTATTGTCCATTGTTTCCTTTATTCTGGTTGCAATTAGCTCTGCAGGTTCGCATAACAAGTCCTCCACACTTATCTGAGAGATGTAATTATCGCGCCAGTTTAAATTGTACTCGTTAATCGTGTTCTTTATATCGTTGAATTTGTAGCCCAGTACGGCAATCTTCTCATGTAGCGGAAGTTCTTCGTTGAATGTGACATGGACGAGCAACAGATGACTAACCTTGTTTGTGTCGCCCAACAAGGGTATGATCACGATGGGAAACCCATCTTGTTTACCTTTGCCAATGTATATGTGTTTTGTACTAACGATAGTCCTCTTTGTTCCCATTAGGTGAGGTGATGTTTCTGTACGGGATCTCAATTGCAGGGAGATCCCATCCCTTTTGCTAATTTTTATAGTAGAGGTTTCAGTAGGATTGCCCTCAATATCTAGATTATCTATGCTGTAGAGCGTATATCCCCGTATAAGTCTAATTGCGGGTTGCACTCTCTTTATGTCAAGTACATTTCTGGTTGTAAGACTGCGGTGCGTGAAAGAAAGTTGCTTAATCAGGTCAAAGATTATTCCCGAAGGTAGGTATTCTTTTCTACTTGTTCCCACTGTTACCGTTTTTGCCTGGTGACGTATTGCGTCTATGGGTCTTGTAAGCTCATCAATTATTTGCCCTAAACTTAGATCAAGGCGCTCAATGGGTGAGGTTTCTTCTGTACCAAAATCACTCCAGAATTCTTCCAGTGGGATTTTTCCCATTGCATATTTCAGAAGCAGAACCACATCGGTAAGTGTTTGGGAAGTGGCAAGAGTAAAGGCCCCATCAAGACGCCGTCTGTTGATTTCTCTATTGTAGTCCATTATGAACTGACGGAATTTCCTATCCATTATTTTTTCAAAGAACGAGGTGGGCCTTTTACCCTTATTTAAAAGGGATATTTCCAATTTATTCCTAAACTCTTTAAGGAAGGATGCCTCCTCGTCTATGCTTGAGGCTGCATAATAACCCCATAAATGCCCTGCCATCGTGTTCAATATGATAGATGTAGGAACAGATGCCTTTGGGATGGGTATTACGTAATCGGCGAATTCGTCAAAACGATCGTCTCCTTCATCTGCAAATACAACCACGTGTGATTTGTGGGCTTTAAAAATTGCCACATCTTTTGCAATATCTGAGAGTACCGTTTCAGGGGTTCCAGCAGCGCACACTAGGACAAGTGGTTCGGCAGACAGATCAATGTGCTTTTTGTTTTCGATTATGTCTGAGGAGATGGTTTTGTAGCATAACTCGCTTAGTTTTATTCTTATTTCATCTGCTGCGATTTTGTTTGGGCCACTACCTACAACTGCCCAGTATCTTTTCCTTTTTGCAAGCTTTGTGGCGGATTCTCTTATTAGATCTTTACGTTCAAAGAGTATCTCCATCAACATTGGCGCTCGTTCTAAGTTATTGATTTCTGTTACAATTGCATCGTCTGTCATGGTTCCCAACAACTGAGCAAAGTATAAACCTAAAAGGTGTCCAGCTGCTATCTGTGAATAGTACGCTTTGGTGGAGGCGACGGACATCTCAATATCTCTGCCATCACTTGTGTAGAACACACCGTGCGATTTGTGGGTTATGTCAGATTGTCTTCTATTTACAATCGCCACAACGGCAGCACCTCTCTGGAGTGAAAGTGCCACAGCTCTGTTGGTATCGGTGGTTGTTCCCGACTGTGTTATGGGGATGATGAGAGATACTTTCATCTCTTCATAATCCATAAAGCCACTTAATTCAGAGGCTACTTTTGCCTCAATTTTTAATCCTGACCCCTTTAGATATCTGTTCATTCCCTCTGCTACAGCCATACCGGCTACAGCTGCTGTCCCGTGACCTATTATGAAAATGTTTCTTATGTGTTTTTTGAGAAGTTTCTCTTCAATCCACTGGGGGAGTATATCTTCGCCAAAGTTAAAGTGAATTTTATTCCTTGTAAATCGGTACCTGCCCTTGAGAGTTTTACTTACAGATTTAGATGATTCGTGTATCTCTTTGAGGAAGTAGTGGGGATAACCACGCCTATCAATGTCTCTTGTTGTAATTTCAGCTTTTTCGATGTGTTTCTCCTCAAGTACAAAAGGAGTGCCGTCGTAGAAAAATGACTTTATAGATTTGATACCCCCTTCACCATCCTGTTCAAGGACGAATATCTGTCCCATTGGCTCTTCTTTGCCCGGTGGTGTAAGCTCGCCATTCAGCTTTATGTATTTCTGCGTTAATTCAACGATACCGTACAGTTCGGAGGCAAAAATGTAACCGTCCGGTGTGAGACCAACGTAAATCGCCTGACCACTCCCTCTAAGGGCAAGAAACGCTTTTCCTGGCTCTATATTACTGATCATGGCAATTGCATGGGATCCTTCAAAAGCAGATACGGCAGATCTAAAGGACTCTTCGAGGTCCAGTCCCTCTTGGAGGTATTTTTCAATAAGCAGGGGTATTATCTTTGTGTCTGTAGTTACACTGGGGTTGATCAATTCTTCGTCTTTTTCGAGGTCGCGTCTAAGCGCAGGGTAATTGTCTATATCACCGTTTAGAATTACTTCGATACTCCAACGACCATACCCATAGTGGGGATAATACTTCCAGCCATTTAGTTTATCAAAAGTGTAGTTATTTACGGGATGGCAGTTTTCCTCGGTTATGGCTCCCACGGAGGCCCACCTGGTATGGGCAAAAGATACTTCGTTTTCTGACTCAAAATTGGCGAACTCTTTCAGTATGTCGTCTCGGGATATTAAGGTTCTTAGTTCCTGAACGTTTTTCCCCAGTGATCCAACAACCGACCAAGTTTTGTAGACGAAGGATACTGAGATGGGGTGGTTGTTTGTTCTACCGTCCTCAAAATCTATTGAGAGGGAAATACTGTAATTTAGAAGATCACCGGGCCTGCTTCTGTTTATAAATTCTTCCCAGAGGCCTTTATCCTTTAGCCGGTTTATTATGGTTTCGAATTGAACCTTGTCTTTAAAGGAAAAACTTATTTCAACTCCCGCAGAATCACGGCCTCTTACCTCCAGTCTATCAAGACTATTGAGCAGTAGGTTCAATCGGTGGTACCTGTGAAATGCAACCGAAGAAATCTCATTTATGCTGTGTGCGCCTGCCAGTGATATTATTTTGTTTTTGTTATCCAGTACATCGTACTCCAGACCCCACGCAATATCCCTGAGTATTGAGAGTCGACTGTTTATTAACTCCATCTCTGATGTGGAACGCCCGCTTGCATAGTTATCTATATTTTTTTCCTCTGATGTTATGAACGTGTTCAAATCCTGTAGGCTGGTTTTCAGTTGTTTCTCCATCTCTTCATTGCGGATAATTGATTCAAAAGAGACATCTGATTTAATTGCTTGGTATGACTCTTCCAGCTCCCTTAAGATGTCATCACCGCCGAGATATTGGTCAACGGAAGTTGTACCGTTTAGTAAAATGTGGAATCCTTTGCATAAGGCTTTTTTAAAGGTCTCGCTGAATTTTTCGAGATGAACTTTACTGTTAGAGGTGAGGGGTCTTTTCACGTGCAAAATACCCACAATTCCGCAGGACAGCACTCCTGGCAAAAGTGGGAACAGTATGACAGCAGGGGGAACTACCCTGCCCGGGTCACAGCCTATGTAAATGGACCAGGATTTGATGAAACGGAAGACCTTTTCGATTTTTTTGTATATCATGTGGTTGGTTTTTAACTTATAGACGTTCGCTTTGTCAATAAAAGTGTAGGACCTTCATAGTGATGTGCAAGGTTGACATGGTCAGCTTTTGATGATACTGCCTTGGGCCATCCATGGTCTAGACAACACATAGGTGCCATGTCGAAGGAAGCCATTGAAATTTTGAAGAGAAAGGGAGTTACTTTTCTGCACCCTGATAGTGTGTACATTGGAGCGGAAGTGGTTCTCGAAAACTTTGCGGGTGAAGGGGTGGTTATTTTCCCCCACTGCCGGATCATGGGAGATAGAACGGTGATTGGGCCATTTGTTGAGTTGGGGAGGGAAGGCCCTGTTACCATAGAGAACTGTCGAGTTGGGAGGGGTGTGAAGCTTAGAGGTGGTTATTTTAGAGAGTCAGTCTTTCTCCCAGGAGTGGAAATAGGGGGTTGTGCTCAGGTTCGAGAGGGTTGTATCCTGGAAGAGCAAGCTCGGTGTGCCCACTCTGTGGGGTTAAAACAGACGATTCTTTTTCCCTTTGTAACACTGGGAAGTCTTATTAACTTCTGTGATTGTCTCATGGCGGGAGGGACAGATAGAGAAAATCACAGTGAAGTGGGAAGTTCTTACATTCACTTCAACTTCACACCGAGGGGAGATAAAGCCACGCCATCACTGATAGGTGATGTTCCCCGAGGTGTAATGTTAAGGGAAAAGCCCATTTTTTTGGGGGGGCAAGGAGGGATAGTTGGTCCGTTGAGGATTGAATATGGGGTAGTTGTGGCGGCGGGAACTATTTTAAGGAGGGACGTACTGGAACAGAACGTTAAAATCCTACCCGTTCGACAACCAACTTCCCAATTTGGGAAGACCTCCAGAGGGACATACTCATTGGAGAGAATATTTGCAAAAAATGTTAATTACATCGCCAATCTTTTCGCTTTGAAGTTCTGGTATCGTTATGTACGGGAGCCTTTTTTCTTAAAAAGTTCGTATGATAGAATTTTATTTAACGGCGCTCTGGAGACATTGGAAGGTGCCATAGAGGAGCGAAAGAAGAGGTTGAGGGATTTTCTATTTCTTGTGAGTAAACGCGAGGTTGGGTATTCAGAAAGTGTAGTTTCCCCTCTTGATTCAACTGATTTTAGTGCGTATGCGGATAAGATTGACAAAGTTTTTTCCGATTTTCACGAAAGCGAAGAGATGATCGTCTTGAAAGAGGAATTCCTCCATGTTTTCTCGGATCATCTAAACAAAGATAAGATGGATTACGTAACAACGATCAAGAGTATACCGTTTTCTGTGGCACAGTTGGGAACGCAATGGTTAAAAACTGTTGTGGATGGTTTGTGGCATCTAGCAAGCAAAGCGGTACCTGTACTCAACCTATAGCAGTAGGGAAGGTGATCTATGGGGAAGTTGTTTGGCACGGATGGCATAAGAGGAAGGGCTAATCAGTACCCTATGAACGGCGAAACGGTTTTTTCCATAGGGCAGGCTGTTACGTACTACCTTCGGCAAAAAAATCAAAAACCTAGATTGGTTTTGGGAAGAGATACGAGAATATCGGGTTATATGATCGAAAGTGCCTTGCAAGCGGGTATAACGTCTATGGGAGGTACTGCACTGCTTGTGGGGGTTATGCCAACACCTGGTGTAGCATTCATCACTAGGGCCGTTAAGGCTGATTGTGGAATTGTTATTTCGGCCTCCCATAATTCCTATGAGGATAATGGGATAAAGATATTCTCCGATAGAGGTTTTAAACTTTCCGATGATGAAGAAACCAAGCTCGAAAAGTTGATCCTCTTCGATGAAATGTCGACACATCTTCCTGGTCCCAGTGGTCTGGGTTGTTCTTTACCTCTTGCGGACGGTTATAAGTGTTATGTGGATTACCTGAGAAGTACGTTTCCAAGAGATCTCTCTTTGAAAGATGTGAAGATAGTAGTTGATGCGGGAAACGGGGCAACGTATAGGGTGGTGGAAGATGTTTTTCCATTTACTGGTGCCGATGTAGATATCATTCATAATACCCCTAACGGATTCAATATCAATGATCACTGTGGCACTCAGGATACGGAGAATCTAAAGAGACGAGTGTTAGAGAAAAGGGCAATGTTGGGTTTGGCATTTGACGGGGACGGGGACCGGTTGGTAGCTGTTGATGAGAATGGTGAGGAGATTAATGGAGATAAGTTGTTGTTCATCTTCGCCAAAGCGCTTAAGGAGGAGGACCGTCTCAAGAACAATATCGTTGTTAGTACTGTTATGAGTAATCTGGGGTTCAGGATGGCGTGCCGAAAATGCGGGATAGCCACATACGAAGCTCCAGTTGGGGATAAGTATGTGCTAGAGGCGATGCATCGTTTGGGATCAGTCCTGGGAGGAGAACAGGCAGGTCACATAATTTTTCTCGATCATAGTACCACTGGTGATGGAATTGTTGCGGCACTTCAGCTACTTGCCGTTATGGTGAAAAAAGGAAAGACCCTTTCTGAATTGGCAGAAGAGGTTATCATGTTTCCCCAAAAACTCATTAATGTGCCTGTGAGGGAAAAGAGGAAACTGGACGAAATGCCGTATTTAAAGGATGCAATAGCTGAGGCGGAATCCCAACTTGGCGATGAGGGAAGAATAATTGTCAGGTATTCTGGGACGGAAAACGTGTGTCGTGTAATGGTAGAGGCTTCCTCGCCGGAAGTCGCTGAACGAATTTGTAAGGATATTGCCTCTATAGTTGAACGCGAGATAGGTTTGAATCCTTAAAAGGAGGGGTTCTTAAAGGCCGTATTTATTCATCTTTTTCTGCAGTGTATTTCGGTTTATACCCAGGTAGCTTGCAGCTTTGCTTTTAATGGAGTTATTTCTCTCCAGAGCTATTTTTAGAAGACTTCTTTCCACCATTTCCATTATTTCTTCATACAGGTGACTTTTTTCTCCTGGTGGCACAGCAAGAACCGTGGTTATATCTGCTATTCTTTCATCAATGATGGCTTGGACCAACTCTCGGGGCGAGGTTGGTTCATCTTTTTTTTTATTCACGTTCACCTCCGAAAATAGGAAAAGTTTTTTACGAATTAATTTTAACCCAAATAATAGCTGCCAGGATAACAGCGGCTATCCAGGCGGCAACTAAATCGGACGTATTTCGAACAGGATTCTCTATCTGATCCCGGGCTTCTTTTTCAACCTCTATTTCTGGACTGGGCAGATGGCTTATGATACTTTGGATGAGATTTGGAAAGCGTTCATATGCGTTGGATATGATCTGTAAACCTCTCTTCGTCGTAAGGAGTATGTAGACTTTACTCCTGATTACGAGACATCCCACGTGGGTAATATCATCCCAGCTTAGCTTTTTTACGCGAAAATATTTTTTGATGGTTAGAGCTTCATCGGTAATGGTAATCTTTCGGATGAAAATTTCCCATAATACGAAGAGAAGAGGTATGAAAAACAGGGTGAGAACCCCTCTTTCCACTGTGGATCCTTTCCAGAAATAGACGAGACTAACAAGTACCCCCATAAGAATAACATCAAGTGTGAAGGGAATAACGAATGATTTTCTGATTTTGTAAGTTTGTTCAGCCATAGACTGTCAGCGGTGTATATTTCCGCTTTTACCTCCTTCTTTCCAGAGCAGGTGTATATTTTTTATGGTTATGTTTTTGTCAACAGATTTGCACATATCGTAGACAGTGAGAGCAGCCACACTAACTGCTGTTAAAGCTTCCATTTCTACACCGGTTCTTCCGTTACTACTCACCTTCGCCTCGATAGTTATCTCGCCTGTGCCGGGTGTTGTTTGAAGGGAAACATCCACACCTGTTATTTCAATGTTATGACAGAGGGGAATAATTTCCCCTGTTTTTTTGGCTGCCATAATCGCTGCTATGCGGGCCACATTGAAAACGTCACCTTTAGGAATTTTACCTTCCTCGATGTACTCTATGGTTTTTTGATCTAAGCATACCGTTGCCCTTGCACAAGCCACCCTACGTGAGATGGGTTTATCCGTGACATCTACCATGTTTACACTATGGGGATCCATGTTCCTTTACTTCCACCTTTCAGACGACATTAACACACACATTTTTATACCGTCAAGCGGCCTGTTTTTCCGTTGGGGTCTATATGAAAAAACTTGCCGCTTTTCTTATTTTTGGATAAAGTTCCAAGTATACGGAATTATGATAGTTAAAGTTATCAGCTGTGCAACCATTGGCATAAATGCGTACAGAGTGGATGTGGAGGTAGATACATCTACAGGTCTTCCCCATTTTTCTACCGTAGGATTGCCCGATGTTGCTGTTAAGGAGAGTAAGGATCGGATTAAGGCCGCTGTTAAGAATTCTGGTTATCCCTTCCCTCGGCATCACGTGACGGTTAATCTGGCTCCCGCTGATGTGCGTAAAGAAGGGACGTCGTTTGATCTTCCCATAGCCGTAGCTATACTCGCTACTCAGTCACTGATCGATGTTGCTCGTCTTTCTGATTATCTCATTTTAGGTGAACTTTCCCTTGATGGAGGTGTGAAAGGGGTCCGAGGGGTTATGTCGGCGGCTTTTTTGGGCAGATCTTTAGGATTAAGGGGAATAATTCTTCCCTTTGATAACGCATATGAAACATCTTTCGTTCAAGGTATCGACGTTTTTCCAGTCAGACACCTTTCTGATGTTGTGGAGTTCCTTGGGGGTCGAAAAGAAATAGAACCATTCAAGGGGAATATCGACGAGATTTTGAAGAGAAGATCCACGTACAGTGTAGATTTTCGAGATGTAGCAGGACAGGATCATGTTAAGAGGGCACTAGAAGTAGCGGCTGCAGGAGGGCATAACGTCCTGATGATTGGGCCACCAGGCAGTGGAAAAACAATGCTGGCAATGCGATTGCCCACAATTCTTCCTGAACTTTCTTTTGAAGAAGCTATTGAGACCACAAAAATTTATTCTGTGGCAGGTCTTTTGAGTAGAGACGAATGCATAATTACGAACCGGCCCTTCAGAAACCCACATCATACTATCTCCGATGCTGGTCTTGTTGGAGGAGGTCAGACACCAAAACCAGGCGAAATAAGCCTTGCTCATAACGGTGTTCTTTTCCTGGATGAGTTGCCGGAATTCCGGAGGAATGTCTTAGAATCACTGAGACAACCTATGGAAGAAGGTACTGTAACTATCTCCCGTTCGACCATCTCAATTACATTTCCCGCTCGTTTTATGCTTGTCGCGGCTATGAATCCCTGTGTCTGCGGACATTATGGAGATGCTGTTAGAGTGTGCCGTTGTACTGCGCAACAGATACGTCAGTATCAGGGCAGGATTTCCGGCCCATTGCTAGACCGCATTGATATTCATGTAACAGTTCCTGCTGTCAGACACCGGGATATCAGAGGTAGATATTCAGCGGAATCATCTGCAGCCATCAGAGAGCGTGTTGTAAGAGCACGAGATGTGCAGCGCAGACGATTCACATCTCGAGAGGGGGTGCTAAACGCTCGCATGACAGAAGCAGATATAAAAGAGTTTTGTCGACTTGATGAGGAATCAATGAGAATTTTGGAGATGGCAATGGAGAAACTTGGCTTAAGTGCTAGGGCATATGCGAAAGTGCTGAAAGTAGCTAGAACTATTGCAGATTTGGATGGGAGCTTTGAAATAAAAACACCGCATGTGGCTGAAGCAATTCAGTATCGTAGTCTTGATATGCGCATAGTTTAGTGTTAAGTCGAAAATGATAATAACTAAGGAGGGTGTAAATTGAAGGAGAAAATTCAGAAAATGTTGGTAGAAAAGGGCAAACCAAAACCCCAGGATGAGAGTCAGCTCGGTTTTGGTAAGATTTTCACTGACCACATGTTTACTATGTACTACACCCAAGAAAAAGGTTGGCACAATCCCACCATAGGTCCGTACAGAGAAATTGCACTGGATCCTGCGGCTATATGCCTTCATTATGGACAGCTGATATTCGAAGGACTTAAAGCTTATCGGGGCGGGAAGGGTGAGATATATCTGTTTCGCCCCTGGGAGAATATCAGGCGAATGAATAACTCCGCAATACGTCTCTGTATGCCCACTATTGATGAGGAGTTCTTTTTAGAAGCAATGAAAGAACTTGTAGTTACTGAGAGAGATTGGATTCCACGGGGTAGGGGTACATCTCTATACATCCGTCCCACAATGATTGCCACAGAAAAGGCACTGGGTGTACATGCTGCGAATGAATATCTATTTTTCATCATAGTGTGTCCAGTAGGGGCATATTATCCTGAGGGTTTTAATCCGACGAAGATATACGTAACTGAGGAATACGTGAGGGCTGCTCCAGGTGGGGTAGGTTTTTGCAAGGCAGCAGGTAATTACGCTGCAAGTCTTCTGGCAAGCACATTAGCTCAGAAAAAAGGATACACCCAAGTCCTTTGGTTAGATGCCGTTCACAGGCGTTACGTCGAAGAAGTGGGAACGAGCAACATCTTCTTTTTGATTAACGGTGAGCTAGTAACCCCACCACTTACGGGAACTATTTTACCCGGTGTAACCCGTGATTCTGTAATTAAAATTGCCAGACACTGGGGTATAAAAGTGGTTGAAAGAGCCATTTCGATAGACGAAGTAATAGAGGGGGCAGAGAAGGGAACATTAAGCGAAGTTTTCGCCACAGGAACTGCAGCAATTATTTCACCTGTGGGCTGTTTAAATTACGGTGGCCGTGAATATATCATTAACCAAGGGAAAACGGGGGAATTGACGGAGAAATTGTATAATGAAATCCTGCAGATTCAGTACGGTGAAAAGGAAGACCCCTTTGGATGGAGATTGAGGATCTTTGGATGATTTTTTAGGATTTGTCAATGATAACGCTATGTTATTTAGATTTTAACATATTTGTGGACAGACCTGTGGATAAACCTGTGGACGAATACTTTAAGTGTGCGAAGAACAGATAAAACCATCGATTTGCCTAACGAGTGAGCACCGGGAAGTTCCAATAATATCAATAACTTGAGGTATTTTTTTGTCAGATACGATACTTACAGAAGAGAGGGGTTTGGGATTTCGAAGGTATTGGAAATGAGAAATGAATCATCTAATTGTTCGATTTTTTTAGTTTTTTATTTTTTCGTTGGGTGTCTCTTCGTGTTTTGTTTGTTCCCATTGAATGCATCTGGTCAGTTATCACTCGAGGAGGTCGTTGACAAAGTTCAACGTAATTATGAGAAGATTATTGATTTAAAGGCTAATTTCCATCAGGAAACGTATGTTCCATATTTGAAGAGATCGGTGATTGAGGACGGGACGGTGTTCTTTAAGAAACCGGGAAAGATGAGATGGGATTACAAGCATCCTACATCAAAGACTCTATACTTAACTTCTGCTAAAGCGTGGTTGTATGTACCGAAGGAAAGAGCGGTATATGTACAGGATGTGAAAAGGTTGTTCGATACGCAGCTACCTCTGCGTCTGTTAAGCGGCAAAGCAAACTTGAAGGAGGATTTTATAGCCAGATTTGATCCCGCGGGTCCTATGGATAAAAATGGGAATTATCTGCTCCAACTAGATGAGCGCAGATCGGAGTGGGGTGTGAGAGGTATCGGAATAAAGATTGATGGTCAGGAATTCTATATTTTATCGTTGAGTTTTTCGGATGTTCAGGGAAATTCGACTGTTATCAGTTTTAAAGATCTCCGTATTAATGAAGGGATTTCAGATAGTGTTTTCGTTTTCCAACCACCTCGGGGTATTCAGGTGTATGATCACCCCTAGATGGGTTATTTTCGGCCCATAAGCCAGAAAAAGATGGTGAGAAGCACACTAACAAGTATACAAGTGGTTATAGGAAAATAGAAGGTAAAACGTTCACCTTTAAAGTAAATATCTCCTGGTAGACGACCAATCCACGGTAACTTACTCCCCAGTGCTACAATGATTCCAATCCCCGTTATTACAAGACCAATGATTATTAGTAGTCTTCCTAATCCAAAAAACTCATTCATTAAATCCCATCCCAGTTAAAGGGTTTTTCTCTATCAAAGTCGGGCATTATATGCTTATCGTTCAATTCTTGTATATATATCACTTCGAATCCCATGTCCAGAGCAGCCTCGATAATGATATCGTATTCCTCCTTCAAAATACGTCTGTTTAAAGGTGGCTGGTTTTTCACCTTTGGTGTGGGTGTGTATTGGGACATGAGGCTCAGCGGTACTTCCGTTGATATCTCACGGCTGATTATTCTCAGCACTTCAAGACTGTTTTCAATCTCCCCGGGAAGCACAAGGTGGCGTATGAGAAGGCCACGACGAGCAATACCATCCTTCGTTTCCAGTGTATTACCTACTTGATCTGCCATTTCTTTTATGGCAAGCAACGTTTTAGCAACGTAGTCAGGAGCCTTTGCGTAACGTAGCGCTATCTCATCATTTCCAAACTTGAAGTCGGGCATATATATATCCACAAGACCTTTTAGTAATTTTAGCGTTGATAGTTCCTCGTATCCACTGCTGTTATTGATGAAAGGCACGGTGAGTCCGTTTAGTCGTGCCTTCACCAAACCTGCCACTACAAATGGTATATGTGGTGTAGGGGTAACTGCCTCTATGTTGTGACATCCCTGGGCTTCCAGCGACAACATCAATTGGGCAAGGTCTTCAACGGTCATTTTTTCGCCCCGGATGGCATGACTGATCTGATAATTCTGACAAAAAATGCAGCGGAGGTTACACCCGGAAAAGAAGATTGTACCTGCTCCTTTTGAACCTGAAATAGGTGGTTCTTCTCCGAAATGAGGTAGGGCAGATGCCACCTGGAGAACATCTTCCACACCGCAGAAACCTCGCTCTCCTTTTGTTCTGTCAACCCCGCATTTACGGGGACAGAACTTACAATTTTTCAGGAGTTCGAAAAGATAGTTATCCATTCTGAGGATGTTCAGGTTTAATTTTTTTTGTATTTTAATAGCTTAACATGTTTTTTTAATCGGGGGCTCAATGTAACTTCTAAAAACAGGTCCCCGAGGTGACTGCACATATCTGCAGCCTTTTCCCAGTATTCTATCCGTTTTTCTGGATTGTCTATAAAGGTTAGAAAGTCGTCCCTATCCGGCACTTTTTTCATGGGAAGTCTGGCGATAAGTTCTGGACTGGGGTATACAAGTAGCAAGTTCTCCAGAGCTTCACCAGAGGGGAAACGGTTTTTGAGTGTTTTGTCAAGCCACGTTGGGATAATCCTCCCTTGATGTAAGAAGAGTAGGGTTATCTCGTGGTCGCCCGTTGAGTACTGTCTGGCTAGGTGGTAATCCGTAAGCCCACCGTCGCGATACATCCCCCGAGGTGCACCGAATATATCCTTAACGCCTCTCACAACCATGGGAATAGCACCGCTCGCAACCAGGGCATCTTTAAAATTGATTTCTGTAAGCGGAACAACAGTTCCTTGAAATTCTTTCTTAAATGTGAATTTTGGTGGAATCACACCCGTATAAAAAACTACAGGTTCAAAGAAAAATTTCATAAGTCTTTGGTTAATTGCGTTCAAAAGATAGCAGAGCAGGAATCCAAACCGTAAAGCTATATTACTTTCTAGAGAGAGGATACTTTTTGTTCTCGCTGTAATCACTGCGAGTCTGTAAAATTGATTGTTAATCGCGAAGGACAGGGCGTCATCGTCTAAAACGGTATTAATCAGCGAGTACATATTTCTCTGTACACTAGTTGGGTTGTCTTCATGTTCGTATTTGAAACTGATGTATTCTTTGAGTAGTAGTTGATATTTTTTTTCACATTCAGGTTGTATCCACGCACTGAATCTCCATGCACCAGCTGAGGCGCCAGCCAAAAGGAGGGGGTTCTTCTTTCCAAGTAACTTTTCTCTAATCAGCGAAAGGTCAAAACCTGCAGCTATTAACCATCGTGGACCTACGGCTGGACCTACGTAAACCCGGATACTGTCAAAGGTAAATCCTCCGTCCATTATGATAGCATATGCTTTCTCACCAGCCCTGATTCTAAGATCGTCCAAATGACTCAAAAGGTTGCGCCCCCCTTTTTGTTTTTTATAACACCCTTTATTCTTGACAGTTTCAATTTCCTCCTGTTAAGGTTAAAAAAATTGAATGTGAAAAATATCAAATTAGTTTTTTTGTCAACCGCAATGTAGGAGGATGGGATGGGATTGGATGTTCTAATTCGGGAGATGGCAACTAAGGCCAAAGAATCAGCTCGGGTGCTGGCTCAAACTTCCTCTGCCGTGAAAAACGATGTTCTTCTCAGAATTGCCGAGACCCTAGTTGAAAGAAAACTTTTTATTCTTGCAGAGAACGAAAAAGATGTGCAAAACGCAAGAAATTCAGGATTGAGCCCCGCGTTTATCGACAGGTTAACCCTGAAGGAAAGTACAATCGAAAATATGGCTCAAAGCGTGAGGGAAGTGGCTGCACTGCCTGACCCTGTGGGAAAGATAACTTCGATGTGGAGACGTCCAAACGGTCTACTTGTGGGAAGGATGAGGATACCTCTGGGTGTTATTGGTATCATTTACGAATCTCGCCCTAATGTTACTGTAGATGCCGCTGTTCTCTGTTTAAAGTCGGGTAATGCAGTTATACTGAGAGGTGGATCTGAAGCAATAAACTCTAATATGGCCCTCGGCCGTATAATTGAGGAAGTTCTCAGCGATTATCCTATACCAAATGCGGTTGTTCAGGTGGTTCCTGTTAAGGACCGGGAGGCTGTTAATTTGCTGTTGCAACAGGAGGAATTCATAGATCTTATCATACCTCGAGGCGGTGAGGAGTTGATAAGAACGGTAGTTCAGAACTCAAGAATTCCAGTAATAAAACATTATAAAGGGGTGTGCCATATTTTTGTTGATAAGAGCGCTGATTTGGAAATGGCCGTGCGTATTTGTCTCAATGCTAAAGTGCAGCGTCCGGGCGTATGTAATGCCATGGAGACGCTTCTTGTTCATGAAGCAATTGCAGAAGAATTTCTGCCTGTTATGGCTGCTCGTTTCAAAGAAGCGGGTGTGAAACTTAAGGGATGTGTGAAAACAAGAAATATCGTTGAGGGGGTGGAGGAAGCAACGGAAGAAGATTGGTACGCAGAGTATTTAGATCTGATCCTGGCGGTTAAGGTTGTGAGTGGGATAGACGAAGCAATCGAACACATTTCCCGCTATGGCTCTCTCCATACCGAATCCATCATCACTAGGGACTACGATAACGCTCAGCGATTTTTAAACGAGGTTAATTCTTCCACTGTGCTCGTAAACGCATCAACACGTTTTAGCGACGGGTTTGAACTTGGTCTGGGCGCAGAGATAGGAATAAGTACCACTAAGCTCCACGCTTTTGGTCCTATGGGCCTCGAGGAGTTAACAACTACAAAATTCATAGTTTATGGCAATGGACAGGTGAGAACATGAAATGGGGGTTACTCGGGGGAACGTTTGATCCCATCCATTATGGACATTTACGTTGTGCCGAAGAGGTGTTGGAGTTGTTCGGGCTGAACAGGGTGGTCTTCATTCCTGCGGCTCGTCCACCCCACAAATTAAGTGGTGAGATATCACCTTTCTATCATCGGGAACATATGGTCAAGATGGCTATTGAAGACAATCCCAACTTTACATTCTCAGATGTGGAAAAGGTTCGTGGTGGAATTTCCTATTCTTTTGAAACTGTAGAATACATCCTGAATAAGTATTTACCAAATTTAGAGTTGTTCTTTATCATAGGCCAAGATGCATTTCATGCCATACAGACGTGGAAAGAATGGCGAAGACTGCTCCTCATGTGCCATTTTGTTGTTATGACAAGGCCCGGTTATGAGAAGAAAGGGCTAGATAGTATTCTACCTTCTGATTTTGCTATGAATTTCAAATATGATCCCGAACGTGATGGATACAGGGGATCTACGGGCAACTTCATTTACTTCAGAGAGGTTACTTTTCTTGATATTTCTTCAGGAAAGATCCGTCGTCTTGTAAAAGAGGGAAGATCCATAAAATACCTTACACCTGAATCGGTCAGGCATTACATAATGCAGAATAAACTTTACATGGACGTGTGAAGGTAGATCAATGAATGTTAGGAAGATAATCATCTGTGTTGTTTGTGGTTTAATTATGTGCATCGATCAGCCAGTTTTGGCTTTTCGGTGTGGTAGTGGATTGGTAAACATCGGCGATTCTAAGTCAAAGGTAATTATAGAATGTGGCCCTCCAACATATAAGGAAAAGGTAGGAGTTACGGATAAAACGTATTACAGTGGTGATCCTGCTAAAAGACATGGTAAAACACGGAAGAGCAAGACTGTTGAGCAGTGGACGTACAATTGTGGTGAATCTGATTTTATATACCTTCTCACATTTGAGGGAGGAAAACTCGTCAAGGAAGAAACCGTGGGGCGTGGTAAAGGTAAATCTCAGTGTCTGGGAAGAAGATGAATTACAATTCCTTTAGTTCAGGGTGATACTTTATACGACCCTCCTTCTCGAGACGCTCTTTTGTATGTTGCAACCAGCTGCTGATCATTTCGTTTGATTTCACCATTTTGAGTATACTCTTAAGAATTTGTTTTTGCTCTTGGAAAGTTCTTTCATCTGCCGGTTTTCTGTCTTTAAGTTCCAAAACGATGTAGTCCCCACGTGATAATAATGGTTCCTCCGCGTAGGGTTTTTTGGGGCTGAGTGAACTGGCAACCCTGCTTAACTCTAAAGAATTGCCGAAGCTGGCAGGAGGGGCAGCGAGTATTATGAAGAAACCTGTTTCTTCTATGGAAAACCCTCTTGCTTTCCCGATTTGCACAAGTGACTTACCATTTTTCATTTCATTAATGATCTTCTCAGCTTCTTTTTGTGCTAGTTGTCTTGCTTCGCTATGGACAAACTTCTCTCTCACCTTTCCTTTTATTTCACTTAATGATGGTATGTAACCCGGCTTTCTAGCGACCATCTTCACAATGCAAAAACCATCCTTTATAGAAAGGACACCACTTATGTCGTCTTTCTGAAGTTTAGCTAGTATGTTCGATACGTTGTTGATCTCTCGGAGGGGCTTGGGTACGTCCTGTAAGGTGAAGGATGAAGTAGTTTCAACTCTGATACCTCGAGAACTAGCGTATGATTCAAAGTTTTCCTGCTGGTAAATAGTGTCGTGGGCCTTTTTTGCCTCAGCATAAGCCATCTTCATACCTTTGCTTATACGGATCTCTCTCTCAATGGCAATTCTTTCTGAAGGTGTGGGTTTGTCTTTATCCCGAGAGGATTTACCCTTTGTTCGCTTGAACGTTTCTAAGATTTCGTCTTCACTTACTTTTATTTTTTCGCCGTAGTCCCGGGCCATAAAGAGTAAGTACTTGACCTGGAATTGGTCGGGCACTCTGAACTCTGAGGCGTGCTCTTTAAGGAACTTTTCTAAATTTTCGTCTGATACATTTACGTAGTTTTTGAACTTTTCTGGTGAAATTCTGATGTACGTAAGATTTATCAGATCGTTCCGTGATCTAAAGAAGTTATATGCCTCTTCGTCAGTAATGAGTGCTGCTTCCTGAATCAGGTCTTTCAGTCTAGCCGCAGTTATTGATTTTTTCTGCAGGAGTTCAAAATCTTCGGGCGTCAAACCTTGATGACGTAACATCTGCTGATAAAGCTGTTGGCTGAAAACGCCATCTCTCTGAAAGA
Organism: Syntrophales bacterium; assembly: GCA_026417625.1. Classification (NCBI taxonomy): domain Bacteria; kingdom Pseudomonadati; phylum Thermodesulfobacteriota; class Syntrophia; order Syntrophales; species Syntrophales bacterium. Next base: position 22,915 of record JAOACW010000008.1, read on the forward strand.
TAGGGTAAGAAGTAATTAATTTGATAATTTCTTCGTCAGATATTCCCAAACCGAGTTTCTTCCCTCTATTTGCAAGTATTTCTTGGAAGATGAGTTGTTCGATAACTTGCTGTTTTAGGTTTAGCGACTTTAGCATCTCGTCATTTAACTGTCCACCAGTCTGTTGGCGATAGAGTTCGATGAGATCTCTATAGGCTTTTTGGTATTCTGTAAGAGTGATTGTTTTTCCCTCAATAGTCACCAAGATGTTGGCCCGATGTCTCCACGTTGTGGAACCGAAGTAGAAAATAAATACCACAATTATAGTTCCCAGTAGGATCTTCATGATCCAGTTACGGGCGTGTTTACGCATAAGTTCTAACATTTTAGGTTTCTCCTTTTAGGTAAGAGGATCAAGCTGACTCGTTCTATTACAGAAGATCAAAAATCTCAACGGAATTTTGCCCAAAAAGGCGTTGCTTAGGTACAGCAAATGAGCTATACCTAGATCCGCTTTTTACGGAGTATAAAACTAAAAAGGAGGAAAAAGGGTGATTTTCGACTTTATACTGGGTAAATTTTCAAACGATCTAGCCATCGATTTGGGTACAGCTAACACACTCGTCTACGTGAAGGGAAAAGGTATCGTTTTATGTGAACCTTCCGTGGTGGCAGTCCATATGGATGCAAGGGGAACTAAAAAGGTCCTCGCAGTGGGGTCAGAAGCTAAGAAGATGGTGGGGCGCACACCAGGAAACATAGTTGCAATTAGACCTATGAAAGATGGTGTGATTGCGGATTTCGATATCACGGAAGCCATGCTTCGCCACTTCATTCTCAGTGTGCACAACCGACGGACACTTGTAAGACCGAGAATTATTGTATCTGTTCCGTCGGGGACGACGCAGGTTGAGAGAAGGGCGGTGAGAGAAACTGTAGAGTCAGCGGGTGCTAGGGAAATATACCTTATAGAGGAGCCCATGGCTGCTGCTATTGGGGCGGGTTTGCCCATTACAGAACCCACAAGCTCTATGATAGTGGACATTGGTGGAGGGACCACTGAAGTTGCCGTCATTTCGCTATCTGGAATAGTATATTCTAAATCGCTGCGTGTTGCCGGTGACAAAATCGATGAAGAAATAGTTCAGTACATGAAAAGAAGATACAGCTTGCTTATAGGTGAGCGAACTGCAGAGAATATAAAGACTACTATTGGTTGTGCCTATCCAGATAAGGAATTGAGAACTATGGAGGTCAAGGGTAGGGATCTGATTTCTGGTATCCCGAAGACGGTGGAGGTTAATTCAGAAGAAATAAGAGAGGCTATTGCGGAGCCTTTGAGCTTGATAGTGGATGTAATCAAGGATGCTCTGGAGAATGCACCGCCAGAACTGGCTGGAGATATTGTAGACAGGGGTATCATGCTTACAGGTGGAGGAGCGCTTTTAAGAAATTTGGATGTGCTCATCCGTGAGGAAACTACTCTGCCTGTGATGATAGCTGATGACCCGCTTTCTGCCGTTGCCAAAGGTGCTGGTATGGCTCTCGATCAGTTGGATATCCTTAAAGAGGTGACTATTCAGGTTTAGTCTATCAAGTTAAATTAATCTTAATCTCTTTAGTACCCTGGAATGTCAGGTGGCAATAGCTTATTTGGATAGAGGTTGAGGTGGTGTTTTCTCGAAAACATCTTTCGTTTCTTGTGATTATTTTTTGCCTCGCAGTATCCGCAACTTTTCTGTCGGCAAGTTTACGTGACCCTCATCCGAGTTTTCTACGTCAGTTAATAGTTGAATTTTCTGCTCCAGTTGGGCGCATTATTCGTTTTCCCGTGGATTACTTGAAGAAGCTATGGGAACGTTACATCTTTCTCGTAGGGCGGGAAGAGGAAAGCCGCAATCTCAAAAAGAAAAACACAGAACTCTTATTTCAGATTCAGATGTACAAGGAAGGTTACTATGAGAGCTTGAGGCTCCGGCATCTTCTTGCCCTCAAGCAACGAATTAAACATCGAAGTATCGCATCCCAGGTGATTTTCAATTATAGGGGATCACCTGTAAGAAGTATTCTGATTGATCGAGGTTCTTCAGATGGGGTCAAAAGAGGTTTTCCTGTAATGAACCATGATGGTGTGGTGGGACGTGTAGTCGAAACGTCGTGGCATACATCTCGTGTACTTTTAATAACGGACAGCAGCAGTAAGATTGATGCTTTAATTGCTTCCAGTAGGATTCAGGGTATACTTCAAGGTTCGGGGGGAGATGTATGTTATTTAAAGTATGTATCCAGGGCGGATAAGGTCAATCCGGGGGATGAGATAATTACGGCAGGGATGAGCGAATTTTTCCCGAAAGGTCTACTTTTGGGGAAAGTCACGAGGGTTGAGGATCGAGGAGGAATGTTTCATTACATTGAAGTAATGCCTGCTGCCAGGTTCTCAAATATCGAAGAGGTTTTAGTTCTGATACCCGAAAGAGAAGGGGAGTAATGTATTATTTTACTTTGTTTGCAGTTGCGTATTTGTTTGTGGTGTTTCAATACGGTATTTTGAGCTATTTTACAGATGGTCGACTAGTGCCAGAAATATCCCTTGTTATTATAGTATTTCTAGGGTTTCATCTTGATACGATAAGGGGTTGCATATTGAGTGTAATAATTGGCTTTCTTGTGGATTGCCTCTTAGGAACTTTAACAGGGTTTAACATGTTCATTTATACATTTGTCTTCTTCCTTTCCAGATTAATTGCCCCCCATGTCTACGTAGAGAAGAGGGAGGCAATCATAGTGGTTACTTTGCTTTGTGCCTTTGGGAAAATGGTCTTAGAGGTCTTTCTCGGAAAATGGGTTTACAACCTGGAAATATCGGGGGAGCTAATTGGTCTTTATTTGGTACAACTTATTATTGTTAGTTATCTGGCGCCCCTTGTATTTGAACTTCTGAGATATTCCCAACAAAAACACAGGGCATAGATTATGCCACTGTTACTCAATGATAGGGACACAACTCATCTGAAGAAACATTATCGTTACATCTCTTTGGTTGTAGTTTCGATTTTTTTTGTTCTTTTTATGCGACTCTTTTATCTCCAGATTTTACGTGGTGACGAGTTTAAATTGCGCTCGGAGTATAATAGTATACGGGTAAGATATCTGAACGCTCCAAGGGGGATAATTAAGGATGCCGAGGACATTTCCGTTGCTGAAAATCAGCCTTCATTTGATCTTATTTACGTTTCAAAGAGTAAAGAAGAAATAAAAGATGTGCTGGAGAGGATAAAGGCGTTGTATTCACGTTATGGACTAACTCTGGAAGCCGATCGTGATTTTTCTGGGAAAACGAGGCCTTTTTCCCCGGTAATAATAGAAAGAAATCTAGATTGGCGGAAGATAGCGATTCTCGAAGCCCACGCGCTTGATATGCCAGGGTTCATTGTAGAGGTGAGTTCGATTCGCAAATATCTGGAAGGAAAGGCGATGGCCCATGTTGTCGGTTACACAGGCGAGATAAACCAAGAGGAGTTAACTCTTGGATCGATTGACGGATTGTTGCCGGGTGATCTTGTGGGCAGATCAGGAGTAGAACAATATCTTGATGGTTACCTTAGGGGAAAACCTGGTGTTGAGCAGGTGGAGGTTGACGTGTATGGAAGAGTGGTACGCACGTTGGGGAAAATTGATCCGGTTGCGGGTTGCAATGTAAGGCTTTTCATTTACGCTCGGCTCCAGCGTGTGGCGTATGAGGCTCTGAATGGTAGAGCAGGAGCAGTTGTAGCTCTTGATCCCCGAAATGGAGCAGTTCTAGCTTTGGTTAGTTCTCCCTCATTTGATCCGAATGCTTTTGCGGGGGGAATTACTAAAGATGAACTTCAGAAGATTCTCAAAGATCCGTTAAAGCCTTTTGAAAATCGTGCTGTTGCAGGGCTTTATCCACCGGGGTCAACGTTCAAGGTTATAGTTGCAGCTGCTGCCCTTGAAGAGGGAATAGTTACACCGATTTCACGGTTTTTTTGCAATGGGACGTTTGATATTGGAAGTTGGCTATACCACTGTTGGCAAAAAGGGGGTCACGGTTGGGTAAGTCTACATCGTGCTATTGTGGAATCATGTGACGTGTATTTCTATAATCTGGGTAGACTTTTAGGGATAGATAAAATTGCATACTACGCGAGGAGTTTTGGGTTGGGTTCGGTTACAGATGTTGATTTGCCCAGAGAGAAGGCAGGGCTTGTTCCGTCAGATGAATGGAAGAAGAAGAGATTCAAGGAACAGTGGCGTTTAGGAGATACCATTGCTGTTTCCGTAGGACAGGGATACAATCTTATAACTCCCCTACAACTTGCAGTTACCTATGCGGCTTTCGCAAATGGAGGGACTTTATGGAAGCCGCGTATTATAAGTGCTATTGAGACCCCTGATGGGCAGATATTAAAAAATTTTCCTCCGGAAATAAAGGGAACAGTTCCCATCTCCAAAAAAAATATGGAACTTATTGCAACAGCCTTAAGGGGCGTGGTTAATGAGGATGGAGGAACGGGAAGAGCGGCAAAAATAGTCGGCATTGAAGTAGCGGGAAAAACTGGAACAGCCCAGGTGGTGTCCATTGGCCGGAATGGCAATCCAAAGACGCATGCAGGCAACTTACAGGATCATGCCCTTTTTGTTGCTTATGCACCTTATGATAATCCAGAAATAGTTGTGGCTGTCATTGTCGAACACGGAGGAAGTGGGGGAGCTGTAGCTGCGCCTATAGCTAGGAAGGTAATTGAGACATATATGCAGATAAAAAAAGATAAGATTTCCGAAGGGAGATTGGAGAATTGAACTTGGTTCGACGTTTTTTCTCCCATTTTGATTTTGTCCTCTTTCTCTTAGTTATGACTATATGTTTGGTTGGAGTGCTTAACATCTACAGTGCGGGATTTAATATCTCTGATGTAAAAGGGTCCAATAATTATGTACGACAGCTCCAGTGGGTTCTTTTAGGTGTATTTGGCATGATTCTTACTTATTCGATTGATTATAGAACAATTAATTCTTGGGCGTATGGAATATATGGCTTTGCTATTTTTCTACTTATACTAACTTCACTTTTTGGTTATACCACTCACGGTGCTAAGAGGTGGATTTATTTTTCGGGGTTTACCTTTCAGCCTTCAGAACTTGTAAAACTAGCACTCGTTTTAGCTCTAGTAAGGTACTTTCATGATCATCCGACGGAAAATGTTTATTCATGGAGGGAACTTGTAATTCCTTTTTTGATGACGGCGGTGCCCTCATATATCATTCTTAAGCAGCCGGATCTCGGCTCTGCTCTTATGCTTATTATAATTTTCTTCAGCTTGGTAATTTTTGTAGGTGTTCGCGTGAAAGATTTTGTCTTAATCATGTTTCTTTTAATTTCCATTAGTCCTCTTTTCTGGTTTTTTCTAAAAGAGTACCAGAGAGGACGCATATTGGCTTTTTTGAATCCGGAAAGAGACCCACTGGGTACGGGTTACCATTTGATACAGTCGATGATAGCTGTGGGTTCAGGTGGTTTTTTTGGCAAAGGCTTTCTTAAGGGAACCCAGACTCAGCTTAAGTTTCTGCCAGAGCAACAGACAGACTTTATCTTTTCAGTATTCGCAGAGGAGTGGGGATTTTTAGGGAGTGTTTTATTACTTTTTCTCTTTTTGATTCTGATTCTATGGGGATTGAGAATTTCCATGCATTCCAGGGATTATTCAGGTAGTGTACTGGCATTCGGTGTTACTGTTCTCATCTTTTGGGGAATAGTGATAAACGTGAGTATGGTACTGGGTTTGCTGCCAGTTGTGGGGGTGCCGTTACCTTTTCTGAGTTATGGAGGGTCAGCGATGCTTGTTAATATGCTTGGTGTAGGGATCTTACTTAACGTAAGTGGTCACAGGTTTCGATTGCAACCATAAACTTCAAGGCAAAATTTACTTGACATTAACGTTCACTTATGTTTAGTAGTGCGCGCTTTTTAGGAGGGTGGAGGTGAGTTGGAGTTTTTTTCCAGTTTCCGCTAGTGGGTTGAAGATTTGTGATAGAGAACGTTTAGTATGTGGATATGTGAGTAATGTTAAAACGGGTGGGGTGGAATCTCCACTCGTTTTTTTTGAATAAACGTTTTTAAGAGGTTTTAGCTGTGGTTGATATAAATGCAAGCCTTTGGGTACAAATGGTTAATTTTGTACTCCTCATTTTTATCTTGAATTACTTGTTGTATAAACCTCTTCTGGGCATAATAGAGAAGCGCAAGAAACAGTTAGAAGATGCAGATGAGGAAGTTCGCCGATTGCAAGAAGCGGTGGAACAGAAGATGGCAGAATACGAACAGAAGCTTGCCCAAGCGAAGGCAGAGGCGCTAAACAGAAGGGCGGAGCTACTGAAAGAGGCTACAGAAAAGGCTAAGCTCATCATGGATGAGCAGCGTGCTAAAGTTCCAGTTATGATGGCCGAGTTCCAGAGTAAGCTTGCCCGGGAGATCGAGGAGGCAAGGAGGTTACTTACCGATAAGGTACGGATGATTTCTCAGGAAATAGTGCAGAAGTTACTTGGAAGGAGTGTTTGATGATGGGCATAAGACCCCATAACAACGTATGGGTTTGTTGTTTATCCCTTCTATTTCTATTGCTTCTTGTGGTTAGTGTTTACGCCGCAGGAGGTGAACATGGTGGTGATAAAAAGGCGGAGTGGATAGATTTTGGTTGGCGCCTTTTGAACTTTGCGGTTCTCGTAGGTTTTCTCTATTGGCTCTCGGCTAAGAAAATTAAGGAGTTCTTTGTAACACGGAAGGATGATATAAAGATAGCGCTCGATAGGGCTGAGAGTGCTAGGAAGGAAGCTGAGGAGAAATATAAAGAATATACGGTACGGTTGGCAAAGGCAACCGACGAAATCGCTGGTCTTGTGAAAATGATCGAGGAACAGGGATTAGCAGAAAAGGAAAAAATTATTGAAGATGCTAAGGTGGCCGCTTTGAAAATTGAAGAGGATACTAAAGCGAGAATGGAGCAGGAATTTAAAACTGCCACAATTGAGCTTCGTAAGGAGGCGGTTAAGCTCTCGGTGCAGATGGCGGAAGAAATATTGAGAAGGGAGATTACACAGAAGGACCATGAGGCATTGGTCCGAGAATATTTGGATAAGGTGGTGGTGAAGAATTGAATGGTGGAAATACAGTAGCAAAACGTTATGCAAAGGCATTTTTCGAGGTAGCTGAGGAGCAAGGCAGGATAGAGAAATTCTACGAAGAGTTGAGTGTTTTTCTTTCATTAATTCAAGAGAACAAAGATTTCAGGGAATTTCTGGCTAATCCAATATTCGACCAGCATGAAAAAAGGGTAGTAGTTGATACAGTCCTAGGCATGATGAGTGTGTCGGATGTAACCGCTAATTTTCTGAGGCTTCTTACGGATAAACGCCGTATAGTTTTGCTAAAGGAGATAGTTGACAGTTACCGTGATATGATGGACGAAGCCCTTGGTATTGTCCGTATTGGTGTTATGACCGCTTTTCCCCTAACGGATGAGCTGAGGGGAGAGTTGCAGTCTAAGCTAGAGATGCTGACCGGAAAGAGAGTAGTTATGACTGTAGTCGAAGACAGATCATTGCTGGGAGGAATTGTGGTTCGTATTGGTGATACCGTGTATGATAACAGCGTCAGAACCCAGCTTAACAATATAAGGAATCTTTTGTGGGAGGAAAGATAGAGAATGAATGGCATTAGAGCAGAAGAGATCAGTCAGATAATAGCCAAACAGATAAAGGAGTATGAGAAAAAACTTGATATAAGTGAAACGGGTACCGTGCTCTCTGTGGGAGATGGTATCGCCCGCGTATACGGTGTTCAGAATGCGATGGCTATGGAACTTCTGGAGTTTCCCGGCGGTATTTTAGGTATGGTGCTCAACCTAGAGAGAGATAACGTCGGTGTAGCAGTTTTGGGCGAGGTTACCCATATTAAAGAGGGGGATATAGTAAAGAGGACGGGTAAAATCGCGCAGGTTCCAGTGGGTGAGGCAGTTCTTGGGAGGATAATAGATGCGACTGGCGCTCCACTTGATGGTAAAGGACCTATTGAGGCGACAGAATTTCGCAGGATAGAGATGATCGCGCCGGGCGTTGTTCATCGCCAGCCAGTGAAAGAACCGATGTATACAGGTATCAAAGCAATTGATGCCATGACTCCCATTGGGCGAGGTCAAAGAGAGTTGATTATCGGTGATCGCCAGACTGGTAAGACTGCTATATGTATTGATGCTATCCTGAGGCAAAAAGATACGGGTGTCAAGTGCATATACGTTGCCATTGGCCAGAAAAAATCCACAGTTGCTCAAGTGGTGGAGACGTTGCGCCGATATGACGCGCTGAAGTACACTTGTGTAGTTGCAGCCTGTGCCAGTGACCCTGCAACTTTGCAGTATATTGCAGCGTATTCAGGATGTGCAATTGGTGAGTATTTCCGCGACCGGGGTCAACACGCCTTGATTATATACGATGATCTTTCTAAACAGGCGGTTGCTTATCGTCAGATTTCCCTATTGCTTAGAAGACCTCCTGGACGTGAGGCGTATCCGGGTGACATCTTTTATAACCACTCTCGTCTGCTTGAAAGGGCTGCCAAGCTCAGTGATGAAAAAGGTGGTGGATCTCTTACGGCTCTTCCAATAATAGAAACGCAAGCAGGTGACGTGTCAGCGTATATTCCTACAAACGTTATTTCGATCACGGACGGTCAGGTTTACCTAGAGCCCGGATTGTTTTATTCTGGTATACGACCCGCAATTAACGTTGGATTATCGGTGTCACGAGTGGGTGGTGCCGCTCAGGTAAAAGCGATGAAACAAGTGGCAGCCACACTGAAGCTTGATCTAGCTCAGTATCGCGAACTGGCGGCTTTTGCTCAGTTCGGTAGCGAATTAGATAAGGCTACGCAAGCCCAGCTCGAGAGGGGTGTGCGGTTGGTTGAGATTCTAAAACAACCACAGTTCCAGCCGATGTCACTTTCGGAGGAGGTTGTTGTCCTCTTTGCTGGAACAAGGGGCTTTTTGGATAAATATCCGGTTCACCGGATCAGGGATTACGAAAATCAGCTTCTCTCTTTTGTTAAAGGTAGATATCCTGAAATAATGAGGGAGATTGAGGAGAAGCAAGAAATAAGTCCCGAACTAGAAAAAAAGATGAGAGAAGTACTTTCAGAGTTTGATTCGGTGTTTGGGGCGTAATTAGCATGTTCTATGTACGAACTTATATGTGAAATAGGGGTGATAAAGTGGCCGCACTCAAAGATTTAAGAAGGAAGATTCAGGCTGTACAAAAAACCAAGCAGATTACCAGAGCCATGAACATGGTGGCGGCCTCTAAGTTGAGGAATGCACAGCAGAGATTGGAGAGTTTTCGCCCCTACGCTGGCAAATTTATGGAAGTGTTGAATAGTTTGGCTCTTCGTGTAGATACCAGGTCACATCCTCTTCTTGCTGTGCGTCCACCCAGGAGGATCTGGGTTGTCTGCATAACTGCAGATCGTGGATTATGTGGTGGCTTTAATTCCAATATAATTAGGGCTACGGAGAGGTTTGTTCAGGTCAAGACTGCAGAGGGTGCTGATGTGACGGTGATCCCCGTTGGACGAAAGGGGAGAGATTATTTCCGCAAAAAACAGAAGATAATTTACCCCCGGGCAGATGTCATGGGAAGGTTTGATATGAGTCTTGCTGTTTCAATTGCCCGTGACATTATACCCCCGTTCGTTCAGGAGGAGTATGATGAGTTATATGTGGTGTACAGCGAGTTCAGAAATACAATGGTTCAGCGACCTGCAGTGGTGAGGTTGTTACCACTACCTGCCATTGGTTCAGAAGAGGCGGTTGACCCCGATAAGCGGATAGAGTATATTTACGAGCCCTCGGATGAGCTACTTCTGGATCAGTTGCTCCCGATGTATGTTCGGGTTTTGCTATTCCGAGCATTGCTTGAAACTTCGGCGGGGGAAAATGCTGCCCGGATGGTAGCGATGGATAATGCAACAAGGAACTGCGATGAGCTTATCAATTCCTTGACGCTTAAGATGAATAAGGCAAGGCAAGCAGCAATTACCGCGGAGCTGATGGACATAGTTGGCGGTACAGAGGCTCTAGCAAAAAGTAGAACCTAACCTAAAAAGTACCTAGGGGTAAGGAGAATTGGTATGAATAAGAATATAGGAAAGGTAGTACAGGTCATAGGACCCGTTGTAGACGTTGAGTTCCCGGAAGGCCATCTTCCGAGTATCATGAACGCTATATTGATTACAAACCCTGCAATAAATGATGAGGAAGGTAACCTCGTTGTGGAAGTTGCTCAGCATCTAGGTGACAATGTTGTTAGATGCATAGCTATGGACATCACTGATGGTCTTGTAAGGGGAATGCCGGCGAAGGACACAGGGGCCCCTATAATGGTACCCGTTGGCAGGGAAATTTTGGGGCGGATACTGAACGTAGTGGGAAGGCCAGTTGATGAGCTTGGTCCAGTAGATGCAAAGCACTGGGCACCTATCCATCGTGAAGCTCCCAGTTTCCTTGAACAGGATACGTCTGTTACAGTTCTTGAAACGGGCATCAAGGTTATAGACCTGCTTGTGCCTTTCCCTCGCGGCGGAAAAATGGGCATGTTTGGTGGTGCTGGGGTTGGCAAGACAGTTGTTATGATGGAGATGATCCACAATATCGCTATGCATCATGGAGGTATTTCAGTATTTGCCGGTGTGGGTGAAAGAACAAGGGAAGGAAATGACCTGTATCTGGAAATGAAACAATCGGGTGTTATAAAACAGGCAGCACTGATATATGGTCAAATGACAGAACCTCCGGGAGCGCGTGCACGCGTTGCTTTGACAGCATTGGCGGCGGCGGAGTATTTCCGGGATGTGGAAGGGCAGGATGTGCTTCTATTCATCGATAATATTTTCCGTTTTACTCAGGCGGGATCTGAAGTTTCGGCTCTCTTGGGGCGAATGCCCTCTGCCGTTGGTTACCAGCCTACCTTGGCGACGGACTTAGGTGAACTTCAGGAGCGTATTACCTCAACGACAAAAGGCTCTATTACAGCAGTGCAGTGTGTTTACGTCCCCGCAGATGACTTAACGGACCCAGCGCCTGCTACAACTTTTGCTCATCTCGATGGAACGGTTGTTCTTTCGCGCCCAATCGCAGAGCTGGGTATCTATCCTGCGGTTGATCCTTTAGATTCAACTTCCCGTATTTTGGATCCCCGTGTTGTCGGTGAAGAGCACTACCAGGTTGCACGTCAAGTGCAGATGACCCTGCAGAAGTACAAGGATCTTCAGGATATCATTGCCATTCTTGGAATGGATGAGCTTTCCGAGGAGGACAAGTTGACGGTTAGCAGGGCTAGAAAGATCCAGCGATTCTTATCACAGCCATTCTTCGTGGCGTCTCAGTTTACGGGTGTGGAAGGAAAGTATGTGCCGGTAAGTGAGACTGTTAGGGGATTTAAGGAGATACTCGAAGGTAAACACGATCATCTGCCGGAACAGGCCTTTTATATGGTTGGTACAATCGATGAAGCTGTAGAAAAGGCAAAGAGGTTGATGGAGTAGTTTGACACAGGGAGGAAAGGATGGCCGATGATTTGTTATTAGAGCTCGTTACACCGGAGAAGCTTGCCTTTAGTGGGAAGGTGGAAGAGGTAACAATACCTGGATCTGAAGGAGAGTTCGGCGTACTGCGAGGTCACGCAGCCCTTTTGAGTGCCGTTCAGGTTGGTGAATTGAGCTTCGTACATGAGAATAAAAGATACTATTATGCCGTTACAACGGGATATGCAGAGGTACTGTCAGGTAAAGTGACAGTTCTAGTGGAATCTGCAGAAAGGTCTGATACAATCGACAAAGATGAGGTTCGTAAACTCAAAGCGGAACTTGAGGCACAGCTCCAGAAGGTCTCAAAGGAGGATCCAAAGTTTTTGAAAATATCTGAGGAATTGAAGATCGCGGAAACACGTCTCAAAGTTGCAGAAAAAGCATGATTGCTTGAAGTTTCACAGAGATATGGCCGGGTAACACTTTACCCGGTTTTTTTATATACAAATATCGAGAATTTGAATCGTTTTTTTACCGCCGGGTGTTTGCACCACAACCGTATCACCAACAGTTTTGCCTATAAGAGCTTTACCAATGGGCGAAGTAACAGATATTTTGTTCTGGCTAATATCGGATTCAAAGGGGCCTACTAGTTTGTACGAAAGGATTTCTCCTGTATTTACATCTTCAATGGAAACTGTGGTTCCGAAGACGACTTTATCGGTGCTCAGGTTGCTCGTGTCTACTACCTCTACAGAAGATAGGTTTGATTCCAACTCTTTTATTCTACTGTGTATGAACGCTTGACGTTCTTTGGCGGCAGTGTACTCGGCATTTTCAGATAGGTCGCCGTGCGCTCGCGCCGCTTCGATATCACGAATGTTTTCCTGCATGACTACAGTTTTAAGATATTCCAATTCTTTTTTTAATTTCTCATAACCTTCTTTTGTGATCGGGACTTTTCTCATGTGTAATCCCATTTTAATTTTTCTGCGGAAAGCTAATGAAGTTAAGACGTATTGTCAAGGGTAAAGTAACTTATAGCTTGTAGGACTCATTAATCTGTGTTAGCAAAAGAGTCGAATATCCTTATGAAGGACAGATCCGGCAGAAAGATAAACTACCTCAGGATTTCTGTTACCGATAGATGTAATTTGCGCTGTCTTTACTGTATGCCCGAGGGGGAACTATCCGTCATTCCCCAAAAGGATATCCTAAGCTATGAGGAAATGTTACGTGTTGTAAAAGTGGCGGTTAAGCTTGGTATACGTAAGGTTCGCGTAACGGGAGGAGAACCTCTGGTGAGGAAGAGGATAGACTACTTTTTAAAACAACTCTCCACGCTGGAGGGGCTTTTTGAGATTACAATGACCACCAACGGGACTCTACTAGGAGAATTTCTTGACTGTCTAAAGTGGTCTGGTGTGAGTCGAGTAAATGTGAGTCTCGACTCCCTGGATGGAGATAAATACCGTTTCATTACCGGTGGTGGAAATCTAAAAGATGTGTTGTTTGGGTTATACACAGCTGTGACACGGGGTTTGTTTCCACTTAAGGTTAATGTAGTGATGATTAGGGGATTCAATGATGATGAGATTCTTGATTTTGTTCGTTTTTCAAACGAAGTGCCTTGTGAGATTCGTTTCATTGAGCTCATGCCTGTCTGCGAGATAATGAATGGTTATCACGAGAAATTCATTTCCATTCAGGAAGTTATGAGCGTTATAAAAGAGCATTATAATCTAGAGCTCCTTCCTCCTACCCATGATGAGAGTAGTGGTCCTGCTCGAAGGTATAGAATAAAAAATCAGGAGGGCATCGTCGGTTTTATAGGTCCTATGAGTGATAATTTCTGTGAGAACTGCAACCGCATTAGACTTACGGCGGATGGGTATTTACGCCCTTGTCTCTTTTCAGATAGGGAGGTTGATGTCAAAAGGATGCTGCGGAGTAGTTCGGAGGATAAAGAAATAGCGGTAGCGATTGAGGAGGCGGTGAGAAAAAAGCCCCAAAGAGGGACACAATGCCATGCACAACACCAATTTTCCCTTCCGGTAGGACGACCTATGTGTGTCATAGGTGGGTAGTGAGGTGTTTCAGGAGGAATGTGTTATGCACGAAGCAATGTTGTACGAGAGAGGGGAAAATAAAGAGATTAGGTGTAATTTATGTGCCCATAGGTGTAGGATAAGTTTAGGACGACGCGGTGTGTGTGGGGTAAGGGAGAATGTGGATGGGACACTTTACTCACTCGTATACGGTAAGCTGATTGCAGAGAACGTTGATCCAATCGAGAAGAAACCACTCTTTCACATTTATCCAGGCTCACGTTCTTATTCCATTGCGACCGTGGGGTGCAATTTTCGTTGCCTCTTTTGTCAGAATGCTGACATTTCCCAGATGCCACGGGAAACCGGTGAAATTATGGGGAGAAAGGCAACACCTGAAGAGGTTGTGGAAAGGGCCATCCGTTCAGGATCTCGTACAGTTGCCTATACTTATACCGAGCCCACAGTATTTTTTGAATTCGCCTTTGATGTGGCTACATACGCCGCCAAAAGAGGTTTGAAAAACGTTTTCGTCACCAACGGCTATATGACTCATGAGGCACTGGAAACAATCGCTCCTGTTCTTCATGGTGCAAATGTGGATCTTAAGTCTTTTCAGGAGGAATTTTACATCAAACAGTGCGGAGCTAAATTATCACCCGTACTGGATTCTCTCAAAAAGATGAAAGAACTTGGCATCTGGGTGGAAGTGACTACTCTGATCATACCAGGTTTGAACGACAGTAAAGAAGAACTCAGAAAAATTGCGGAGTTTGTTCTGAGTCTTGGAAGGGAAACACCCTGGCATGTAAGCCGTTTCTATCCCCGTTACAAGGTGTTGGATAAGCATCCCACCCCTATAGAAACCGTGTATAAAGCCCTTAAAATAGGCAGGGATGTGGGGCTTAAGTACGTGTACAGCGGAAACATCCCCGGTGGCGAGGGAGAGGATACTTTCTGTGCTAACTGTGGCAAAACCCTCGTATCACGATATGGATACTTAATAAAAGGGTACTATGTGAAGGATGGTCGTTGTTCGTACTGTGGAGAAACACTGGACGGTATTTTTTAACGCCACCCTGAAGATTCATTCGGACGGAGTATCCCACGGAATTTCTCCCTCCTCAAAAGATTTGAGCAGAATATCTTTAGCGCGGGCTTCATCTGTCTCTGAGACAAAGATTTTAACTTCACCGAGGCCATCTATTGTTATACCATAAATGGGACCTGCAGCGTCGTATTTTAACCTTGTAGGAATTCCCTCTGATTCTAGTCTGCCAGTGATGATACTGGCTTCTAACATACCAGATGCTGTGTATATGTATACCCAACGCTGTTCATCCATATCATGGATCCTTACACTCATTTGACACTTCTGTGAAGATACAACATATTGTGTTTTTTGTTTTTTTAGGCCATATATGTTGTATTTCTTGTTTACGTGCAGGTTTTTTTCTGTTAATTTAGGGACATGAGATTAACGCGGATAGAGATATTCGGTTTCAAATCATTTAGGGACCGCGTTATTTTTGATTTTCCGGGGGGTATTACCGCAATAGTTGGTCCCAATGGAGCCGGAAAAAGTAATTTCGTTGACGCGCTGCGGTGGGTAATGGGTGAACAGAGAATAAGGTCCTTGCGGGGTAAAAGTATGCAGGATGTGCTTTTTGCTGGGACTGATCAAATGCAACCCTCGAATTTGGCCGAGGTATCCATCATTCTCAATCGCCGTCCCGATTTTTCTTTTCCTTCTCCTTATGAGAGCTGTGATGAAGTAATGATAACGAGACGTCTTTACCGGGATGGAGAAAGTGAATACGAAATAAATCGTGTGTCTTGTCGTTTGTCGGATGTTCGGGAATTTTTCATGGGAACCGGTGTTGGTTCTCGATCGTATGCGGTCATTGAGCAAAATAACATATTTGACCTGGTGGAGGCGCGGCCAGAGGATAGGCGGTATTTCATTGAAGAAGCTGCGGGCATATCCAAGTACAAGAGCCGCAGAGAAGAAGCAATGCGAAAAATGGAAGCAGCGAAGCAGAATCTTCTACGGGTGAATGACGTTCTTAAAGAAGTAAAAACGAATCTAAATTCCCTGAAGCGTCAAGCCAGAAGAGCAGAGCAATTTAGGTCTCTGAAAAATGCAGTCAGGGAGAATGAGATCCTTTTAGCGCGGTATGTAAACGGCGAATTGCTTGCCTCAAAAATGGAGCTGCTGAAGGAGTTGGAGGTTCTGACAGAGAAGGTTGAGGGGCTGGAGATTCAATTGAACCAGATTGAACTTATTAGGGAGGAAGGAAAAATAAAGTTGATAGATCTTGAAGGGCGTCGGGAACTTTTTGAAAAGGATCTCTTCAATTTTAAACATCAAATCGAGTTGAAGGAGAAGGAGATAGAATACTCAGAGAGCAAAATAGAGGAATTGATCAGGGACAGGGAAAGATGGGTCTCTGTCAGTTTGAAGGGAAAGGAGAGACTTGAAATAATTGAAAAAAACATTTTGGAATGGAACGAACGTATCGCCAATATCGAGATGGAACTTTCTATGAAGAGAAAAAACATTGAAAAGTTGGAGTATGAAGTTAGAAAGTGGCGTGAAGAGGAATGGAAGATTAGGAAGATGATCGATGAGAAGAAGAAACAGTACGTTGATATAGTAGCGGAAAGAGCGAGATTGAAGAATATGATTTTAATGTTTAACCGTACACTTGATGAAATGGAAAAGAGGCTAAATAGGGAGAAAGAAGAATTATCCAAACACGATCTTCAGTTGCAAGAGTTGAAAAAGAAGGAAAGTGCAATTCTAAAAGAATTGCAGGATTGGGAGAAGCGTGTTCTTGAGTTACAGAGCATGAAAGATGAAACATCTGAAAAAGAGAAAGATTTAAAAACAGTCACCGAAAAGCTTGATTTAATACTGGCTGAACTGAAAGATGAATTCGGTCATAAATCCACGCGGCTTAATTCTTTGAGGGAGTTTCATGATAGTTACGCATGGTGCAACGAAGCTACGCGTAATCTTCTAAAGATTAATAATCAGGAGTCCTCGTTGTGCTTTTTAGGATTGGTTGCAGATTTTATATCTGTACCACCTCCATATGAAAGGGCTGTGGAGGCTGTGTTAGGTGAAAAACTTGGATATGTTATTGTTAAAAACCCCGAGGATGGGGTTTCTGCTATTGAGTTATTGAAAAGACAGGCCTTAGGGAGAACTACATTTGTTCCTCTGGAGTTGAGGATTAGAAAAAGTGTAGATCAATCTTCTGAATGTCTGGAAGGTGTTGTGAAACTAATTAACTTCGTGGATGTTAGGGAAGAGTTTAGGCCTGTAGTGGAGTTTTTACTCGGCGATGTTATTTTGATACCTGATCTGAGGTCAGGTCTTAACCTTTGGAGGCAGAACGGTTTTCGTGGAACTTTTGTAACACCAGATGGGGACTTAATCACATCCAGTGGGCTTCTGAGTGGAGGTAGTGCTGGAGCAAATGAGCGGTATCCGCTTAAGGACAGAAGGGAAATGCGCGAACTGGAGTTATCTGTCCAAGATTTGAGGGCAACAATTGATAGTCTTACAGAAAAACGCCGATTGATCAAAGAAGAACAGGATAACTGCCATGTTACTTTAGCCAGGATTTCAGAGGAATTGCATGGGATTGAGATTAAGTGCAGCGGTCTTCGAAAGGATCTGGAAAAGGTTCATGAGGACCTTAGGAGAGCAGAGAGGGCACAGCTTGTTGGTAGGCTTAATGTGGAGCAGTTACTTCAGGATAAGATGGGATACGTTGATCAAAAGAAAAATGCTGAAGGTCATCTTGCTAAGATTCAAGAAGAAGTGGAATTCTTCGATGGCGAGCTAACTTCCATGGAATCACACTTGGATGAGATTGTGAGAACTATCCATGATAATGAGAGGAATTTGACTGAGGAAAAGGTTCAGTTAGTAAAAATTGAAGGAAACTTGAAAACGGCTATCAGAGAGAGGGAGTTACAGCTTAGAGACAAGAAGAAGATCCTTGAAAGTGTTTCCGAGGGTGAAAAGCAGATGATTTATCTGGATGAGAGGATATCGGAAATAAAAAGGAAAATAGCCGAAGACAAAAAGTTTATTGTAGAAACTCATGCTAGTTATTTAAATGCTGAGAAGAATCTGCAGTTACTTTTGGAGGAACTCAATGAACTCCGGGGGAAGCAAAATGATCTCGAGCAGGAGATCAAATCTATAAGGGCAAAGAGGGATGAAAAAACTGAAGAGTTGAGAAATGTGAAGGTAGAATTGGACCGAATTAAGAGTCAGTCCGATGCCCTGAGGCGGATGATAGGGGATAAGTACGGCGTAGACATTTCAAAGGATGATCGAATTGTTTCTCTTGAGTCAGAAGAAGTAGAAAGGATAGAGGCTAAATTGAGGAAGGACAGAGAAGAATTGGATAATTTTGGAGAAGTAAATCTCCTTGCCATAGATGAATACGAGCAGGTTAAATCGAGGTACGACTTTCTCACATCTCAGGTTTCTGATTTAAATAATTCTATCGCTACCTTGCAGAGGACAATTGCTCGGATCAATAGAGACTCCAGGGAAAGGTTTGCGGAAACATATAACGGTATCAATGGGTGTTTCCAAGAGGTGTTTTCCCGAATGTTTCCGGGAGGTAAGGCAGAATTGATACTTACGGATGAGAGTGATCTTCTTGAGACAGGTGTGGATATAAGTGTCCGCCTGCCCGGGAAAAAGGTTCAAAATATTTCGCTACTTTCCGGCGGTGAGAAATCAATGATCTCCATTGCGCTGATCATGGCTATTTTGATTTACAAACCGGCTCCTTTTCTTGTTCTCGACGAAGTAGATGCTGCACTCGACGATTCAAACATTGATACCTTCACTGTTTTACTTCAAGAAATAGCCGCGAGATCGCAGATAATATTAATTACACATAATAAGAGAACGATGGGTATAGCTGATCATATTTACGGCATTACAATGGAAAGGAAGGGTGTATCCACTGTTGTTTCAGTAAAAATGAAGTAAAAGAAAATTTTACAAGAAAAAGTGTAGATAAAATGTTGAGTGAAAAAAAAGGTTTCATTGATCGTTTGAAGCAGGGTCTTGAAAAGACCCGCAAATTACTTTTCACAGATATAAACGAAATCCTGTTCAGAAATAGGAAGATCGATCAGAGCCTCTACGATGAATTAGAGGAGATTCTGATTAAGGCTGATATCGGTCCTGCCTTAACTTTTGAACTCATAGATAGAGTGAAAGATCACGTAAGAAGGAAAGAAATAATCAGTGCAAATGAGCTTATACCGGTTTTAAAAGAAATAATGAGGGATATACTTATTAGGTGTGAAGAACCATTGGTTATCCCTGATAACGTTCTCTATACGATCATGGTAGTTGGGGTAAATGGAACGGGAAAGACAACAACGATAGCCAAACTTGCCCATGAGTTCAAACAGAAAGGGAAGTCTGTGATGCTTGTGGCTGCCGATACCTTTAGAGCCGCTGCGATCGAGCAGCTGGATATGTGGAGCAAAAGGGTAGGCGTAGCCATGATAAGTCAAAAAGTCAATGCCGATCCTGCGGCGGTGATTTATGATGGTTTGCAGGCGGCAAAGGCAAGAGGTATAAACATCGTAATAGTTGATACAGCGGGACGTCTTCATACAAAAGTTAATTTAATGGAGGAGCTCAAGAAAATAAGGCGTATCATGGCAAGGGAACTTCCCGGAGCACCCCATGAGGTATTACTCGTTATTGATGCAACAACCGGTCAAAATGGCATTGTACAGGCTCGAACGTTCAAAGAGGAGGCAGGTGTTACAGGTATTGCCCTTACGAAGCTTGATGGAACGGCGAAAGGAGGAGTTATTCTTCGCATTGCCAGTGAACTGCGAATACCGATTCGGTACATTGGTATAGGTGAGGGATTGGATGATCTCAGGCCTTTTAGTGCTCGCGAGTTTGTGGATGCCCTTTTTGAGGAGAAGGAAAGTGGAGAATGAATAAGATCATTGAGTGTGTGCCCAACGTGAGTGAAGGTCGGGATCCGACAAAAATTGCGAACATAGTTAAGGCGATAGAAAGTGTTAGAGGTGTTCGATTGTGTGATGTCCACTCTGATCCTGATCATAACCGATCTGTTTTTACATTTATGGGAGGGCAAGATGCTGTACTAGAAGCGGCACTAGCTTTGGGAGAAGTGGTAGTTGAATGTCTGGACATAAGCAAACACGAAGGTGTACATCCCCGTATCGGGGTCCTTGATGTGGTACCTTTTGTGCCCCTCGTTGGGGTGACTATGGAAGAAGCTGTTCGCACAGCGAGAAGCTTTGGAAAACTTTTCTCAGAGCATTTTCAGGTACCAGTTTATTATTATGAAGAAGCGGCAACTAGTGAGGAGAGAAGAAACTTGTCACGTATAAGAAAAGGTGGTCTGGAGGGTTTGCGCTCACGTATAAATGACCGAAGTTGGCTACCTGACGAAGGTCCGGCGTTATGTCATACAAAATGTGGGGTGACTGCCGTTGGGGCAAGGATTCCATTGGTGGCCTTTAACGTGAATCTTGACTCCAACGATCTCCAGTTGGCGAGAGTAATTGCGCGCGCAGTTAGGGAATCGGGAGGTGGTTTGCCTCACGTCAAAGCGCTGGGTTTATTTTTGCGTAGCCGAAGTATTGTTCAGGTTTCAATGAATCTTACAGACTACAGGGTAACTTCGATGAGGAAAGCCTTCGATGAAGTTAAAAGATTGGCTATGAATTCAGGTGTGGAGATTTTAGATTCTGAGCTTGTGGGACTTGCACCTGAGGCGGTACTTGATGAGGAAACAGCCTGTCATATACGCCTTATAGGGGGGTACGCAAAAAGTAGAACCATAGAGTTTCACGTGGAGCAAATTTTGTTGACACAGCGAAATGAGGCATGTTACTCATATTCCGGTGCCCCCGTAGCTCAGGAGGATAGAGCACCGGATTCCTAATCCGGGTGCCGCGCGTTCGAATCGCGCCGGGGGCATTAAGTTTTGTCTTAAGAACCTTTCAGATAGTAGCAAGTATACAGATATGGATTTTCGCTGTTTATGAGGATAATTGTGAATTTTATTTACCGTATAGTCACGGGTGAGAATCGGTTGCGCAAAATTTTAACCCCGATATTCGCGAGTTTCTTTCTTTTAGGGATTGTTCTTCTTATACTCATTGCATTTAAAACCGATGAATTTTTCCATATTTCGGGACCCTTACACTACCCCTGGAGTGTCGTTGTCTCTATTCCACTGCTATTTATAGGTGTGTTGTTGTGGGGATGGTCGGTTCTTCAGTTTTTTAAAGTCGGGGGAACCCCCGTACCTATTAATCCACCGGATGTGCTTGTTGATACCGGTCCGTATGCTTACACGAGAAACCCAATGCTCTCAGGTGTATATCTTATTCTCTTTGGTGTTGGTTTTATTACGGAATCACCATCACTTGTTTTTCTATATGCACCCCTCTTTGTGGTATTGAGCATCGTGCATTTTAAACTTATCGAAGAGCCTGAGTTGGAGAAACGCTTTGGTGAGGCGTATATTGAGTACAAGAGAAGAACTCCAATGATTATACCTGATGTAATCCTAAACTGGAGGGGAAAGAAAAAACTTAGATGTTAATAAATTTACTTCCAGCAGGCATCAACTAAAGTTTACCGCTTTTTTGCCAGAATTTCTTTCAATCTTGAGGCGTTCATTGGGGCATATCCGCCGAAGTCGTTATCGAAAAATACGTAAGTTTCTCTTTGCCATTCTAAAATCTTATTTGCCCAGATGTGCAACTCATCCTCGGTGTAGCTTGAAGCGTACAGTTTCTTAGATCCGTGGAGACGAATGTACACGAAACTTGCGGTAATCACCTCGGCATAGGGGTATCTACCCGCCGTATCAGATATACAGAAGGCGACACCGTATTTTTCCATGATTGAGAAGGCTCTCTCGTTTATCCAACTTTTGTTGCGCACCTCCAATGCACATGGATGCCTATATATCACAACGTTATCCAAAAAACGCAGTAGAGTATCCTCTTTGAACATGAGACTCGGGGGTAACTGAAAAAGAACAGGACCAAACTTTTCTCCAAGATTGCTAGCATCAGTGAAAAACTTCGCCAGTGGATCTTTCACCTCCTGGAGACGTTTGATGTGGGTGATGAATCTATTTGCCTTCACTGCCCAAACGAATCCCTCAGGTGTTTGGTTTCGCCAGTTTTCAAATGTGCTTGGTTTTGGTTGTCTATAGAATGTGGCGTTTATTTCAACTGTGGAGAAATGTTGACTGTAAAACGGGAGCCACTTCTTTTTGGGAAGCCCTGGTGGATAAAATACACCTTCCCAGTGGTTATAATTCCATCCAGAAGTGCCTATCTGTATCTTATGATTCATTTTTCAGCAGCAGATCTTTTTTAAGTATAACTCACCTTATGATTTTACCCTGCATGTAGCTGAAAAAAAGAATCTTCGTTGTTAGAAATCTCGCACTAGTAACAGCGGCGACTCCCCAGAGATTTCTCAAGTTCCTGAAGTGCGTACATTTTTTGTAACACCTTCGTTATGATTTCGACCGCCCGTTTTATTTGTCTTTCTGTATTACCCCATCCGAGACTGAATCTCACTGTACCTCTTGCTACTTCCGGAGGAACTCCAAGAGCAGCAATCACATGAGATATGTCTTTCTTTCCTGAGGTGCATGCAGAACCCGCAGATACGGCTACACCTTCTTTATCAAGAGATTTTGTAATCTCTTCGCCATCAAGCATAGGAAATGAAATACTCAGAATATGGGGCAAGCGATTCTCAGTATTACCGTGTATACGACAATCGGGGAATTTTTCAATAATGGATTTTTGAAGTAGATCACGTAAATACTGGAGATTTTCAGTTCTTTCTTGCATCTCCTTCTCTGCAATTTCACATGCCTTGCTATACCCCACAATTGCTGCGACATTTTCTGTCCCCGCCCGGATATTTCTTTCTTGGTGACCTCCTGTAATTATAGGGCTGATTTTTGTGCCCCGTCTGACAAAGAGGGCGCCTACACCCTTTGGTCCGTTTATTTTATGAGCTGAAAATGACATGAGATCTACGGGTAAAAGCCTGACGTCGAGAGGAATTTTCCCCACAGTCTGCACAGCATCTATATGAAACAGAACACCGTTTTCTTCTGCAATTTTCCCTATAATTTCAACGGGTTCGATCGTACCTATTTCATTGTTCGCATGCATTATGGTTATCAGAATGGTTTTATCAGTGATCGCCTCTCTAATAGCATCAATGTCCACTGTACCTGTGCTATCAACTGGTATGTACGTGACGCTTAATCCCTTTCGTTCGAGGTCTCTGCATGTGTTTAGCACCGATGGATGCTCAATAGCTGAGGTTATTATGTGTGTTCCTCTGTTTTGTTGACATTCTACCACACCACGAATAGCTAAATTGTTTGCTTCCGTACCGCTTCCAGTAAAGATAATCTCTTCCGCATCGGCGCCTATCAATCTGGCTACTTGATAACGAGATTCTTCAATTGCATTCTTCGTTACTTTTCCGAATGCATGCGTGCTTGATGGGTTTCCAAAGTGTTTTTTTATGAAGGGTACCATTGCTTCCCATACTTCTCTTCTTAGAGGAGTTGTAGCACAGTGGTCTAAATATATGGGTTTCATAGTTCGCCAATGGCTAGACGACAGATATCGGTAAGCATCAGAGGTATAAGATTTGCTGTTTTGCATTTGTCAGAGAGAGCATCCAGGCACATTGGACAGAGAAAAACCATGGCCTGCGCGCCGCTCGCGACCGCATCTCGGACATTATCATCTTGAAAGTAGGGGAATTTATCTCCTCTTTTGACGAGACCTTTAAGATCCTGTCCGCAGCACATGGAGTTTTCCCTGTCGTAGGTCCGATTTACCCGAAAAACTCCAATCAAGTGAAAAATTTCATCGAGGAGTGGTTCTTTCCAAGGGGTTAAACGGGAGGCACAGGGTCTCTGATATGCTACCTTTACGTTAAGGGGTTTGACATTTGACTTCAATTCCTGAAGTTTGTCCCTTAGGTATTCAAACAAGTGTACAGGCCTAAAAGGTAGTTCGATACCGTATTGGGGTGCAAGGTCAGTCATTAATGTATAGCAGTCGTCATGCATAAAAATGATTTCATCGCAGCCAAAAGATGCGTATTTTTCAACTAGGTGAGGTAATTTTTCTTGAACGATACTCTTATTGCCAAGGTGCACAAATAAAACATTACAGAAGAAGTGCCGTCCCCTTACCAATTCTAAACCTTCAAATAGTCTGCCTTCAGGGGGGTGGGGTAGATTGCCTGCAACTGTGCAGAGGGAGAGGATGCGACCTTTGACTTTAGGGGCTTGGAATGGTTCTTTAGGGGAAAAGCGTTCTTGAATTAAGGATAAAACGTTTGAATTTACGTAGTCACCTCTTTTCCCCAGATGTTCCAAGATGAGGTCGAAAGGTCGGGCTCCCTTAGTGCAAAATTCATTGCACGCAAAACAGGTGATGCATTTATTTAACCATGCTCCTTCCCCAAACTGGTATAGGTTCTTTAATGCTTTTCCTCCACTTACTTTATCGAAGTTCAAGTAAAGACAACTTTCGAGACATTCACCGCAGAAATCACATTTCCGCACGTCAAACATGATTCCTCTTTCCCTCAGGAGAAATCTTTGAGGCCAAGGATTTCCCTAGCGATTATGAGGATCTGGATTTCGTCTGTTCCCCCTCCGATTTGCTGGAGTTTTGCATCGCGCATCATGCGCTCCACTGGGAATTCCTTCATATAGCCGTAGCCACCCAGTATTTGGACTGCTTCGGTCGTTATCTTCATAGCAGCTCTCGCTGTGAAAAGCTTAGTGTAGGAAGCTATAAGGTTCATTTCACGGGACATGTGCATACCCATATCGGCCATCTTAGCGCCTTTATAGGTGATAAGATGTGAGAGCTCAATAAGCATCGCCATTTTTGCTAGTTTTGCTTGAATCAGTTGGAATGATGCAATTGGTTTTCCAAACTGGATCCTTTGTTTTGCATAATTAAGTGCACATTCATAAGCACCACGGGAAAGACCAAGGGACATGGCACCTAGACATACCCTTTCTGTATTGAGACCACTCATAAGAACTTGGGCTCCTCTGTTTTCCCCACCGAGAAGATTCTCAGCGGGAACTAGGCAATCCTCAAATATCAGCTCACCAGTCGGTGATCCTCGCCAGCCCATCTTCTCAAACTTTTTCCCCCTCTGGAAACCGGGGAAGTTTTTTTCGACAATGAAGGCTGATACTCCCTTGGGGCCCATTTCGGGAGCGGTTTTTGCATAAACAACGAAGATGTCACCCACAGGGCCATTGGATATAAAGATTTTACTACCGTTCAGTACATAAAAATCACCCCTGTGTTCCGCTTTAAGGCGCATGGACATTACGTCGGAACCAGCGGTGGGTTCCGTCATCGCCAACCCGCCGATCAATTCACCCTTGCAGAGAGATGGTAGGTACTTTTTTAGCTGAAATTCGTTTCCATTGCGTCTGATATTATCAACACATAGTAGAGCGTGAGTTCCCCAGGAGGCAGCAGTGGAAAGGCAAACGGCGGACAATTCTTCGCATATTATGCATAACTCTGTGTAACCAGCACCTCCGCCTCCGAACTCGGGTGGAACTGTGATACCCAAGAGTCCCATGTCTCGAAGCTTGTTAAAGCTCTCTATGGGAAAGCGTTCATCCCGGTCTATTTCATAAGCCAGAGGTGCGACCTCTTTTCGGGCAAATTGGCGTATCGTTTCCCTGAGCATCTTTTGTTCGTCTGTGAACTCAATCATATAAACCTCTTCCATAATTACTCCCCGGTTGCCCTAAAAGAAGAGCAACCGGGTTCTCCTCTTTTTCAATCAGAATACTTTTTTCTTAAGCAAACCCATCTCTCTAGCTGCTTTCTCCAGTTCTTCGCGGAAGTTGGGATGGGCGATGTTGATTAGTGCCTCAGCCCTTTCCGGTTCTGTTCTTCCATAGAGATCTGCTATGCCATACTCAGTGACCACTATACCCGCATAATGGCGGGGCACTGTAACGCGGGCACCGGGGCTCAATGTTGGAACAATGCGAGATCGTGTACCTTTCATTGCGGTGGAGGGAAGGAGGTTTATAGCTCTTCCACCAGGAGACAAGAAGGCACCAATGACGAAGTCGAGTTGTCCACCTGTTCCGCTTCTCATTCTGAAACCGTAAGATTCAGAGTTAATCTGACCGTAGAGATCTATCTCTACGGAGCCATTGATTGCCACCACGTTATGTTCCTGAGCTATTACACTTATGTTGTTTGCGTAGAACGTCTGTCGCCATTCGCACATAGGGTTATTGGCTAGAAAATCGTATAGTTCTTTGTCGCCGAGTGTGAAAGCGAGAACTATTTTGCCGGGATTTATTTTTTTGTATTTGCATGTAACAATGCCCTTTTCCACAAGTAGATGTGTTCCAGCAGGTGCCATTTCTGTGTGAATACCAAGATCTTTGAGATTTGAGTTCAGTAGCAACTTGCTTATCATTGCTGGAACTGCTCCAATACCCACCTGGAGGCAATCGCGATCTCTAATCAAGGAAACAACGTTTTCCGCCATTTTAACTTCTACATCTGAGGGTTGGGGAGTTGGTATTGCAGGAATTGGACTGGAATTTTCCACAAAAGCATCAAACATAGATACGTGGAAATTGGTTTCCCCGTATGTTCTTGGCATCTGATCGTTTACTTCAGCGATGATGTAATCTGCTTGCTGCATAAGGGTGTAGGTATAAAAGGTGTCAAGGCCGAGGTTTACATAACCATGTTCATCAGGGGGTGTGACCTGCGTGATGATTCCCATCCTTCTCGGGTAAAGTCGCTTCCTATGGGGCATTTTTATTGCTATATCCGAACTCTGGCATGGCCAGAAATTTGCCCATTCACTGTCGGCAAGTGCTTGCTGATGCGGCATGGGTGAGTAAAATGCTGGTACTAGCTTAAATGTATCTCGATATTCGGGTTGAAAGATCTTGTAAGGTCTTAAGACAAGGGCAAAGTTGTACTCTACATCTTCAAGTTCATCCTTCCGCGCTGCGATAGCGTCCATGATCAGGTTAGTGGGTTGACCAAGACAAAGTGGTGTCCAAAAGCGATCTCCAGATTTAATGAGTTTTGCTGCCTCTTCGGCACTCATCAATCTGCTTTTGTAGATTTCCTTCCAGCTCATAGGTACCTCCTTTTATTTATTTTCCCCCATAGACAGGCTTTTTTCTACACAGGCTTGAAATAAAGAATATCCATGATATGTCCTTTTCGGTCTTCGCTCCAAACTGCCTTTACCTTCATGCCGTTTTTCACAATTTTGGAGACATTCTCGAAGCTGCTGAGATCAAAGCCTCCAATGAGATGTAGGAAATTCACGTCTGTTCCATCTAGCCTTATAAGAGCACCAATGTAAGGTGGTTCTGTAGGCATACCGAAATAACGGTAATTCACATATGACCATGCTTCCACAGTTCCTTCCTGGTTTACTTCCACCCACTCATCTGTTTCCACAAAGCACCGAGGACAAAAGCTCCTCGCAGGGACTAAAACCCTTTTACATTTTTTGCACTTGGTGCCGTATATTTTTTTCTCTTTCAATCCTTCGAAGAATCTTGTCCATGTAGCTCCGTATGCGATTTCATAGGGCAGATGAACTTCGGTTTTTAAGGTTCTATATTCTTTGGACATCGCTTTACCTCCCCATTTTTTATATTTCCGATCCCAGGATCATAATGCCGTTAAACTGGTCCACCCCACCCATAGCGTGTGCGAGGGCCAGTCTTGCTCCAGGTATTTGATGTTCTCCTGCTCTGCCTGTCACCTGGAGGGCTGCCTCTGCGACACGTATGAGACCTGTTGCACCAATGGGATTGGTGCACAGAACCCCTCCTGACGGGCAAACAGGGAGCTCACCTTTTCGTGAGAATGTTCCTTTCAGAACTAAATCAGGTGCTGTACCAAAGTCACAAAAACCGAAGCATTCGTAGAATAACATTTCCTGGTATGTAAATGGATTGTATACTT
The DNA here is from genome assembly GCA_026417625.1 of Syntrophales bacterium. Taxonomy (NCBI): domain Bacteria; kingdom Pseudomonadati; phylum Thermodesulfobacteriota; class Syntrophia; order Syntrophales; species Syntrophales bacterium. The sequence continues at coordinate 50,632 of JAOACW010000008.1, forward strand.
CCGCAACATCGAGCTCCTTAAGTGGGTTTTTGATTCCCGCCTGGTCGTATGCCTGCTTGGCAGATTGGATAGCGCTTTGCCACATAACTTTGTCGCTATCGCCAAAAAACTGTTCATCACCTCTGTATCCAACACCCTTCACCCACGCTGCTTTTCGGCCCATTTTTTTTGCTACCCTCTCAGAAGCGAAAATGACTGCACAAGCGCCATCAGAGTTGGGACATACATCCAACAGTCGAATGGGGTACGTTATTATACGTGAGTTTTTCACATCATCCATTGTAACTTTTATCTTGATGTGTGCGTATGGATTGTCAAATGCGCTGTCATGGTGTGTTACGGAAATGTACGCGGCAGCATCTCGTATTTTTTCTTCTGGAAGGTTATAGCGAGCTGCCCACATCTGGGACTGCATGGAAAACACGCCTGGTGCTCCGGCTATGAAGTAGCGCTGGTAAAAAGGTTCTGCGACAGTAGTCATCGTGGCTTGACTATCCCCTTCTGACATCTTCTCGTGTCCCACGGCCAGCACGACATCTGCCATTCCCGATGCTACCCAGTAAAACGCCGTGTGGGCGATGGAAACCCCAGTGGAACCACAGGTTTCCGTTTTTAGAATGGGTTTACCCACAGCTTGCATGACCTCAGCGAAATAAAAATGGGTAAGGGCAATACCCTCCATCATTGAGGGCATTGTTCCGGATACTACACCGTCAATATCATTGGGGGAAAAGCCCGTATCTTCGAAAACCCTCACGATGGCTTCTCTAACGAGATCAGGATAGGAAACATCCAGTCTCCTTCCGTGATTTGTTTGACCTACGCCGACTATTGCAACTGCTCTTGCCATGATTTTCACCTCCTATCTTCCCAGGATAACCACACTGTGACATTGTCCGGCAAATCCGTGAGTTCCATGTACAAGGGCTGTTTTTATTTCTCTGTGAACTTGTCTTTCCCCTGCCTCACCGCGTATCTGGAGGAAAGCTTCACAGGCGCGCTGTAAACCCCTTGAAACGTATGGGTTGTTAGCGAGAACACCCCCTGAAGGATTGACGGGGAGTTTACCGTTTTTTTCAGTTATTCCTTTATCTATCAACTTTCCTCCCTCACCTGGTTCACAGAATCCAAGTTGTTCGCACCATAGAAGTTCTTGAAATGCGTACGGTTCACTTATTTCTGCAAGATCGATTTCATTTTTTGGATTTTTTATCCCCGCCATCTTGTAAGCTCGTTTAGCTGCATTTTTGAGTTCACCGTCAAGGAGATCACGATCCCCTATCATGTAAGCATCTATAGAGGTGCCGAAACCGCGAATCCAAACAGGTCGATCAGTAATTTTTTTTGCTGTTTTTTCAGAAGCGAGAACCGCGGCCACCATACCATCCGATTTTGGCGCACATTGGAGTTTGGTTAATGGATCCGCTACAATCTCAGAATTAAGAACATCATCTACCGAGAAGATGCCTTTTCTATGGGCATGAGGGTTGAAAATGGCGTTTTTTAGGTTTTTTACCGCAACCTTTGCGCACTGCTCTTTGGAAATTTTGTACTTTTTCATGTACAGTTTCATCTGGAAAGCGGCTGCGAGTGTTTCATTGAGACCCAGCGGTCTGAAATAAAAGGGATCTGAAAACATGAGTGTACATGTGTCATTGTCTGGGTTTTCAGAACCTTTGCATAGGCTGATCGTTAACACTGTGTCGTAGTGCCCAGACATAATCCTCATCGCGCCGTATATCAAGGCGAAGAGGGAATCCCCATCCTGACGTGAACCATTTTTCAAGAATGCCCCAGCTGGATCCCAGTGGTGAGCGTTAGCACAGGATATACCACTGTGAAACACATCCGATGCAGCAGTTATCACACTTCCCACCTGGTCTCTTGATAGACCTGCCTTGTCTAGAGCCTCTTTGGCGACTTTAAAGGTTAGATCATACAAACTATCTTTTGATTCAGTACCACTGCTTTGAGCAACGGACACAATTGCGACTTTTTTTGCCATATACTCACTCCTTTCAACCCGCGGGTTTTCTTCCCACGAGGATCTTAGTGTTAAAAAAGATAACCGTTTCACCTTTCTGGTTTTTTATAGCGTTTTGAGCTTCTATGATCCCTCTTTTAGAATCCTTTTCCGTTAGGGCAGAAATGGTCATCTCACAGTGTATAGTGTCCCCAATTTTTATGGGGGCTGTGAAACGGACAGTGTCCATACCGTAGAATGCGATGAAACTCTTCGGTACTGCTACGTAGGGTCCGAGTCGAAAGAGAAGGGCCATTCCTACCGTTAGACCCAGCATTCCATGAGCAATTCGCTCTCCAAACGGAGTTTTAGCCGCATATTCGACATTGGTGTGAAGTTCGTGCCAGTCTCCCGTGAAAGCTGAGAACAACACAATATCCGTTTCTGTAATGGTCCTGCCGGGAGAAACCAAAACCTCTCCTACTTTGTAGTCTTCAAAAAACTCCTTTTCCATTTTACACCCCCTCTACATTTTGAAGATTTCCCTAGCGATGATGAGCCTTCTCATTTCTGATGTTCCCGCACCTATGGTTCCTAGCTTTGCATCTCTCCAGTATCTCTGCACTGGAAACTCAAGACAATAGCCATAACCTCCATGAATTTGGACCGCCTCCTCACATACATAACATGCTGTTTCAGCAGATAAGAGAATAGCTGCCGCTGCTACTTTGTGCACTTCTGTTCCCTTTCCACCTCTCTGTGCAGCGTCGGCGAGCATTACAGCCTTGTAACATAGCAATTTTGCCGCCTCGATGCGTGTGTACATATCAGCGATTTTCTGCTGGATAAGCTGAAAAGAGGCAATGGGTTTGCCAAACTGCACTCTTTGGCGAGCATATTCCACTGAAGCTTCAAACGCCGCTTCGGCTAAACCCAAACTGTAGGCGGAGAAAAAAGCTCTTTCCACGTCAAGGCCACCCATCATTACTGCGATACCGTTATTTTCTATGCCAAGCACGTTTTCAACAGGAATTAAACAATCCTCCAAAATCAATTCTCCTGTTGCGGAACCACGGTTTCCCACCTTTTCTATCTTTCTGGAAACTGAAAATCCCGGAAAGGTGGTATCAAGGATAAAAGCGGTTATGCCTCTAGGCCCCAAGCTTTTATCAGTTTTAGCGTAGAGAACAATAGTTCTGGCAATTGGACCGTTTGTAATAAACGTCTTGGTTCCGTTGACAACGTAATAATCACCTTTTCGAACTGCAGTTGTTTGGATATTCACGGCGTCGGAACCTGCACCAGGTTCCGTAAGTCCTAAAGCACCGATGTGTTCTCCACTGCATAGAGGTGGTAGGTATTTCTTTTTCTGACTATCGTTGGCATTGGTGTTGATGTTATGGCAACAAAGATTGGCGTGTGCTCCCCAGGATAGTGCAACGGCTCCCGAAGCTTTTGCAAGTTCTTCACACGCTAGAAAAGCTGACATGAGGTCAGCCCCCGCTCCTCCGTATTCCTGGTCCACTGTAATGCCCATTATGCCCAAGTTGGCGAGTTTCTCCCAAAGCCCTTCTGGCCATTCATCCTTTCGGTCAATTTCCTCAGCTATGGGAGCAATTTCTTTGGCAGCAAAGTTTGCGATGGTTTGTTTAAATATACGGTGTTCCTCCGAAAGAGTAAAATCCATTGAGTGTCCCCCCTCCGATTTTGGATCGCTTTATTCAAGTGCAAGTATGGTGCCACCCTAGGATTAAGTACCGGTTATAAAAATACTTTTAATAAAAACAAAATTTTTTGGAATCTCGTGGGAGATTTAATTCAAGTGTTAATATTTCGACATCTAACTGTAGTTATATTTTTTGTTTTATGCTACATGAGTAGTAATACGTGAGGGGGGTGATAGTATGTCCAGACGTAACTTTGAGATAAATCAACTCTCCCTGACGGAAAGAGATTTACTCTTCTCACTAGCCGCTTTTCAGGATTTTTTCTCTCTTGATTGGTTTCTAGATGTAGAAGGGTTCCGTCCCTCCTGTATAGTTTCTGTAGTTAATTTTTTGAAGCAAAAAAAGTGGATTACCTCACTTGATAGTTCTTTTGGTTTTTATCGCTGGACTTGCAGTTTCCCGCGAGATGAAGTTTTATTACTTATCCCGGAAAACGAAAAGATGTTCTATCTTCGCAGGGCGGCTGATTTATTAAAAAGGCATTTGCCCTCTGAAAGAAAATACCTACCCTTATTGGCCGAATCACTTATAAAAGCTGGTCTTCGCGATGAAGACTTACCACTTCTTTTAGAGGCGGCGTTTTACGAGGAAGAGTGTCATCGTACATCACAAGCAGTGAGGATTTACGATACTCTGCTAACTTTCCTATTTTGTGAAGTGATTCCCGATGAGAGGATTAACTCTGAAGATTTCTTTAAAATAATGCTCACCGCTCTTGAACGACGCGTAATGCTCTCTCTTCTCTACCCGGACATAAAAAAGATGGGGCCATGGTTATTGAAGGCCCGAGAAGTGGCTGGTGATGTGGAGGATGTAAGATCCCTCGCAAGGTTGGAATTGTTAATAGGACAGTTCTATTGGATGAGTTTTCAGTATGAGCAGTCGGTGCAACACTTCGAATCAGCGTGGGGCATGATCGAAAAATTTGATGATATGTCTCTGAGGAAGCGGGGACTTCAACTGAGAAGTCTTTCGTTTCTGATAAGGGGTAACTTGTGTAAAGCTATTCAGGCCTATGAAGAATATCTTGGGGAGCTTGAAGAATACGGGAAAGACGATTTTTCTCTAATTACGGCCTTGCACCTTTGCCAGTGTTATACCCAGATAGGAATGCCACAGAGGGCCCTTGGCATTGCTGAGTCAATTCTGGATTTCGCAAAGAAGCAAAATAACTGGCCAATTGTTTGTTTTTCCCTAGCTACCGCTGGTGTTGTTCTCTTGGAAATGATGCATTTGAAAGAGAGTCGCGATTACTTCGAGAAGGCTTTGGAAATTTCCAGGAAAGAGAACATACCTATGGCTGAAATAATTGCAGGGATTGGGCTTGCAAATATAGAATGTTTGGAGGGCTACTTTGAAAGGGCGGCGGAGCACTTCAAGGTTCTTTTTAAGATCCGAAAGTCAAGCTGGTATCACACATTGAACGTTTTTCATATCTTTGAACCTGGTTTCATACTACATCGTCATGGCAAATCTCCGATGCCTCTCGAATCAGTTATAGGATACCTTTCAGGTTTGAAGGAACATCAGTTGAATCCAATTCTGCACAGCACAATAAGACGACTAAAAATAAAATACCTTGAGCCGGATTATCAGGCTAAGGATAAGATTAGAGAGCTGAGGGGTATTGAAAGCACCCTGGAAAAGGTTGGCGCGCATCTGGAACTGGCAAAAACGAGAATTGATCTTGCGCGCCTTTACCTTGAGGTCAAACAGTGGTCAGAAGCAGAAGAGGTCGCCCTTAAGGCCTGGGATTTTCTAAGAAGGGTAACTAAAGCCGCTTTTCCAAGTGATTTGAAAGGTCTTTTATCTTTGGATGAGGGGGATGACACTAGATTATACGATATAATCATCGAGATGGGGGAGGCTCTTACGACGCAGAAAAATACGGAACATCTGTTGACGAATATTGTCGCATCCATTTCAAGATTGACAGGTGCTGAAAGGGCAGCGATATTTATAATGGACAAACGGTCATCGGAGTATCGCATCGTAGCGTCCCGAAATCTTACAAGAGAATATTTCGATTCTCGAGAGTTTAAAATGGTCAAAGCCTCTATGAGCGAGGTGACGATTAAAAAGGACAGTCGTGTCATACAGACTGAAAACTTCGGAGATAAGACTAATGGAAGAAGAAAAATAATCCTCACACCTCTTCTTCTAGGAAAACAGGTCATAGGAATTCTTTATCAGGATAGTCGCTACTTTTCGCTAGATCTTACACCTGACGGCCTCCGTCTCCTTTCTGCTTTAGGTGCTCAGATAGCTGTTTCCATCGATAGAGCGAAGGCGTACGATGAGATTGTGGAACTTAACGAAAAACTCATGGCTCAGAACATTTACTATCAGGAGGAGAAAGAGGAATTCCGACCTTTTGGTGATATTGTCTATTCTAGCAAAGCGATGAGAGATCTCATTAACATGATACATAAAGTAGCGCCAACGAAATCCACCGTTCTTATTACTGGCGAAACTGGTGTTGGGAAAGAGCTGATTGCAAGAGCAATCCACAGAGAGAGTGCTCGACGAAATGGACCTTTTATCAGGGTTAACTGTGCTGCTCTACCAGAAACGCTAATTGACAGTGAACTTTTTGGTCACGAAAAGGGGGCTTTCACTGGGGCCACACGTTTAAAACCTGGTCGTTTTGAACTAGCAAATCAGGGAACTATATTTCTCGATGAAGTTTCGGAGCTGCCCCTTTCGACCCAGAGCAGGCTGCTTCGCGTCCTTCAGGAAGGTGAGTTTCAACGTGTAGGTGGGACCAAAATGCTTTATTCAGATTTTCGCCTTCTTGCTGCTACTAATAAAGATCTGGAGAAGGAAGTTCACGCGGGACGATTCCGATCAGATTTGTATTTTCGGCTGAATGTTTTCCCCATCAGAGTGCCACCTTTGAGGGAACGTAAGGAGGATATTATCCCGCTTGCCCAGCATTTCCTCAGGCGCTTCTCCCAACAATACAATAAACCGTGTCCTTCAATTCCTCGCGGAGAAATGGAAAAGCTTATGAACTATTCTTGGCCTGGAAATGTTCGTGAATTGGCCAACGTAATAGAAAGAGCTGTTATTCTCGGTGATTTCGATATTCGGTTACCCACCATTTCTAATCATTCAAAGTATTTTGAAATAGAGGGACCATTTCTCACATTGAAAGAGATGGAGCGGAAACATATCATTGAGGCTCTGCAGATAACAGGGGGGAGGCTTGGGGGTAAAAAAGGAGCAGCAGCGCTTCTGGGCGTAAAGAGAACTACCCTCATCCACAGAATGAAAAAATTGGGGATCAATGTAAATAGAAACCTTATAATTGAATAAGAGATAAAAACTCGGCCATTAATTCATTCATCTTTGTGTCGAAATAATAACAGTTGTTCAAAAAAGAACTTTTCTTGCCAATTCATCATTTTAGTTGAACACGTTGTGTGGTAATCAAAAGTCGGATCTGAGGGAAGGAATGGATGGCATTTTTTTTGAAACACAGGATTGGAAAGTTTTTTATAGAAAGGGGGATCTTGGATGTTACTCGACGTGTTGTTAACAGAGGAAGAGAAGGTTTTGAAGCAGGAAGTGAGGGAGTTTGTGAAAGGGGTATCGCCTGAATTAACTAAAAAACTTGATAAAGATGAGATTCAGTATCCCAGAGACTATGTGAAGAGACTTGGGGAGTTAAATCTACTCGGTCTCCGATTTCCGAAGGAATACGGGGGAAGGGGATTACCCTGGACTGCTGAAATTGCTGCTCTGGAAGAAATCGGTGTTCTTGGGACGGCGCTGGGTTGTGCTTTCGCTATGCCCTCGATTGTAGGCGAGGCGCTTTGCGTTTTTGGTACGGAGGAACAGAAGGAGAAGTTCCTTAAACCCATGTTGAGAGGCGAACTTGTGTCTGCTGAAGCGCTTACTGAACCTAGAGGGGGCTCTGATTTCTTTGGAGCCACGACGAGGGCTGAATTGAAGAATGGGATTTTTACCGTCAGAGGTCAGAAGAGATTTGTCGTGGGAGCTTCCAGCGCGGATTTCTTTCTTGTGTACGTTAACACGAACCCAGCGGGTAAACCTCACGAGAGAATAAGTTTGCTTATCATAGAACGAGATCGGCCGGGTGTGGAGGTTAAATATCTTTACGGGCTCATGGGGACAAGGGGTGGAGGAACTGGAAGACTCGTGTTTAGAGATGTTCAAGTTCCAGAATCAAATCTTGTCGGAAAGCTTAACGAAGGGGCCCACATATTCAACACCATGATGGTACCAGAAAGGTTAACATCCGCCGGTGCATCTCTGGGTATGGGGAGAGCGGCACTGGAAGTTGCGGTCCGTTACAGTGATCGTCGCAAGGCTTTTGGTCAGAAGATTAGGACATTTCAGGGTGTAAGCTTCAAAGTCGCTGAGGCGATTACCCAACTGGATGCTGCGAGGGCCTTGACTTATGCGGCTGGTAAGGCAGCGGATCTGAAACTACCTACGACTCGCCGCCTTGTAAGTGAAGCTAAGAAGTTTGCCACTGATGCGGCGTGGAATGTAATCAATCTCTCGATGCAAATAGTGGGGGGTATAGGTTATACAAATGTATTTCCCATAGAGAAAATGGTTCGTGATGCAAGACTCATCCAGATCTGGACGGGTACTAATGAGATCATGAATCTTCTCATTCAGCATGAGTTCTACAGAGAAATGCTTACCGATCCCAACCCCGGCCGCAACATAGAGATTGATGCTCATGAAGGTCACATGAAGGATGAGATTGTCTACGAAGACGAGGAGATGTGGACAAAAGGATGGTAAACAATTGCACTTGCGTTGAAGGGGGTGAAGGAACCCATGATAATGGATGGGAAGGATTATATTTCTAGTCTGGAGAAAATGGAGACGGTAGTCTATATAGGAGGAGAGCGCGTGCGGGAATACTGGAAGCATCCTGCTATTCAGCCTGCAGTTAATGCACTCGCTGCAACGTACGATCTTGCAAGCAACTCCACTCTGAATGAGGAGATTCACGAATTGATTGTCACCGAAAGTCCGTTGACAGGCGACAAAATAAATCGTTTCCTCCACATCATCCAATCACAAGAGGATCTCCTAGCTCGGATGAAACTACAACGAGCTCTGATGAGGTTCACCGGGGGATGTTTTGGTGGCAGGTGTGTTGCTGGGGCAGTTATAAACGCCCTTTGGTCCGTAACCTATGAGGTTGACAGAGCAAACGGTGGAAAAACAGAGTACCATAAGCGGTTTTCCGCATATGTTAAGATGTGCCAGGAGAAGGATCTCGCCGTTTCGGGCAATATAACCGATGCGAAGGGTGATAGATCGAAACCACCGCATAAACAGGCAGACAGCGATCTCTTTGTTAGAATTGTGGAGAAGAGAAAGGATGGTATTGTTGTAAATGGCGCTAAACTTCAGCAATCGGGAGCACCTATTGCCCATGAGAGGCTTGTGGTTCCCACAACTGCGTTAGGTCCTGATGATGAAGTGTATGCAGTGGCTTTTGCTGTTCCGGGGGATGCAGAGGGGGTGATCCACGTTAATGACACTGCATGTGTAAATTCTAAGTTTATGTCCATGGAGCCCGAGGATATAGGAAATGTAAAATACGGTATACATCAGAGTGCTCACGTTATTTTTGATCACGTTTTTGTACCATGGGAGAGAGTTTTTCTATGCGGTGAGTGGAAAGCTACGAGAGCTCTAGTACATAGGTTCTCTGACTTCCAGAGGTTTGCGTCCTCTGCTTGTCGCTGTGGTTATATAGACCTCTGTATAGGTGCAGGTCTTGCTATGGCTGATTACAACGGTGTGGCGGATAAAACACACATAGTGGATAAGCTTATAGACATGAGCATAGATGCGGAAACCCTCCAAGGATTGGTGGCAGGAGCAGCGGCTTTGGCCTATAAAACTACATCTGGTGTTATGGTACCAGAGACGCTCACTGTAAATGCAGCTAAATTGTATATGAACGAGGCAATTTTGAAAACCGCTCAGAGACTTGCCGATATCGGTGGGGGGATCCTAGTCACAAGGCCCAGCATTAAGGACCTTCAAATCCCGAAAATAGGTGATCTTTTGAAGAAGTACCACCAAGCGAGAAGATGGGAAGATACGGATAAAAGAATCAAGATGGCACGCCTTTGTGAAACCCTAGCCGGTCTTGGATCACCCACACCGATCCTATCGGTTATTGCAGCTGGTCCTCCGGCAACACAGAGACTTAATTTTCGCCTGTTTACGCCTTTTGAAAGGGATAGAAAAGCAGCAGAACGTTTGGCGGGGATTTAATTGATGTTGCAGAAGGGGAGAGGCATACGCGAAAAACATGACCTCTCCCTTTATTTGTGCGAAAATATAGACTCTTTCGCCGAATAAATGACTCTGTAATCCTTCTGATCCAACAGATCGAAGTTGAGGGATGGTCCCCTCTCGGTTAGGTTTTCTTCGTTTCCTGTGACAACAATGGTATCTATCTTCTCTATAAGTGTAATGCTCCTTTGTATTGATAGGTCGAAGAGATCCCTGAGGGCTGCTTTATTTTCTTTACCAGTCACTGGGTTTCGAAATTCGAGTTGGCCTTCAATCCTGGGCATGAATCTATAAAGCTGAGGGCTGTAGAAAAGACCGGCGATTTCTCTAATTTTACGGGGTAGAAGAGGGGAGATGGCAAAGAGTATGCGGGCGATTTTTTCTCTTCGGGATAACTGAACCATTGTATGGAAATTCCTTAGAGCTTCGATTGTAACGTTTGGCAAAGAGCGAAATGATGAATCCATAGTTGCTGATAATCGGGCGAGCAGGTAAATGAGCGGAAACTCTAATCCGTTTAGGATTGCTTTTATGTTGAAATTTTCAGGTTGATATGTCCCTTTTAAGAAATACATGTCAATAAGCGTTTCGAGCAATCTATGCCTCTGGATGGCTTTGCTCCTGACAGAAGGGTCGTTATCTTCGCAGTCTCCGGTCATATAGTATACCATGGGATGGAATACTGCATCGGCATGAATATGAGTTGCCACACCTGCAATGAAGGAGAGTATCTGATTCTTGTAGGGGCTATCTTTGGCTACTTTTATTAAATGTCTGACGAATTCGTAGGTGTCTTCCCCGTTTACACCGTGTAGTATATGAGCAAGGTCTTTGTATGGGAGATAGGCTTTTTTTGATCCGAGAAAGAAAAAGACATCCAAAAATACGGCGCCCAATTTTAATGCGTTTGGGTTGTGAAGAACGGCATCTCCCATTTTTGTTCCCCCGAGGAGATCTGCCGTTTCTAAGCATATTAGCCAGTGAGTTATTTCTTTTGGCATAGCGACTTAATTAGGGAATTAACCCGTTACTTATCATTTTTTTGTGGTAATAGCGATGCTTTTTAATTAATTATAATGAAACTTAGTTGTTGAATAACCAGATGGATGAAAAACTTAGCAAAAGAACATTAATAAGTTGGTGCTTATATGATTTTGCCAATTCCAGCTATGCTGCTGTAATTTTAGCGGTTGTATTTCAGGTTTATTACATCGAAAACATAGTGGGAAATGCGAACGGATCAGGAGATCTATGGTGGGGAAGGGCCATTTCAACAAGTATGTTCATCATATCCCTCATTTCTCCTTTTTTGGGAGGTATAGCTGATTTTGCTGGGTGGCGGAAACAGTTTCTTATCCTTTTTACTCTAATTTGTGCAGGGTCTGTTGTCGGTTTTTCTTTTTTAACGCCTGGGGCTGTTCTTTTAGGATTCGTTCTTATTGTGCTTGCAAACATAGGTATGGAGGGAGGGGTAGTTTTTTACAACTCTTTTCTTCCTCGAATCGCTTCCACTGAGTTCCAGGGAAGGATTTCTGGTTGGGGATTTGCCGTAGGTTATGCAGGTTCAATTGTATCTTTGCTTCTCGCTCTGCCACTGGCGAAAGCGGGATACTTCAATGTCGTCTGGCTAATGGTAGCTGCGTTTTTTGTTTTATTCTCAATACCTTCTTTTCTTTTTTTGCCCCAGGACACAAGGACTCAATTTTCACCCTTGTATGCAGGTAGGTTGGGAGTAATTAAAACGTATACTACTCTTTCTGAAATGTGGAAGTCGAGAGATATAAGGAGATTTTTTCTTGCCTATCTTTTGTATGAGGATGGTGTAAATACCGTAATTGTATTCTCAGCAAGTTTTGCTTCTGCAACGTTTAGTTTCACACACCAAGAGTTGATTGTTCTTTTCTTGCTAATTCAGGTAACAGCACTGATAGGTGCACTTGCTCTCTCACGACCTACGGATGAGTGGGGACCTAAAAAAGTTGTAATTCTTTCGCTTATTTTGTGGTCTAGTGTTTCCTCGTTAGCTTACTTTGTTTATGACAAAGCCCATTTCTGGATACTTGCGGTAGTTGCAGGAATGGGGCTTGGGTCCGTTCAGTCAGCCACGCGTGCGCTTTTTGCTCGATTTGTACCGGAAGGTAAAGAAGCTGAGTACTTTGGCGTTTATTCACTTGTGGGTAAGACATCGGCAATAATAGGACCTCTTTTGTTTGGATATTTATCTGCAACATTTGGAAGTCAGCGGCCAGCAATCCTTTCGGTAACTCTATTTTTTCTCTTGGGATTGATAATTTTGTTCCCGCTGAAGACAGTGGAAAAACGTTAAAAGATGAGCAAAGTTGGGATAATTCAACATTAACGGGGAGGTTCTGCTAATGGACAGAGAATTGATATTTAGAAGAAGTATCACCATTGACACGTACGAAATAGGAGAAAACGTAATTGCCGTTGAAGGTGAACTTACGGATGAACGTTTTTATCCTTCTTTAGTCTACTCCACAGGCGTTAGAAAGGATAAGGGCATAATGCATAATATGTTAGTAAAAATGAACATTTTATTGCCCAATCTGAAAATTTTATCGGTGAGTGCTGAGATGCCCGCGACACCCTTGGAGGGATGTTCGGAGATAAAGGATTCGATTAAAAAAATGGAGAATATGGAGATTAAATCAGGATTTACGTCTTGGGTAAGAGAGAATTTTGGAAGAGAAAAGGGATGCCTCCACCTATCAAATTTGATTCTTGCAATGGCCTCTGCAGCGGTTCAGGGTATGTGGTCCTATTACGCGCGAATAAGAGAGGGGGGTGAAGTTAAAAGACCTGTGGGAGTTAGAACCCTTGCGGTGGATAGCTGCTGGATGTGGCGCAAAGACGGTCCTCTTGCGAAGAGGTTTCTGGAAAAGGTGTAGAGAATAATCTATGGGAAGGAAGAAAATAGTAATAACCATTGACGGACCGGCGGGAGTAGGGAAGAGCACAGTCGGCAGAATCGTTGCAAAAAATTTGTCTTATATCTACTTGGAAACAGGGGCAATCTATAGGGCTTTGGCTCTTAAGGTTCTTGAATCAGGCATTCCATGGAACGATGAGTGTTTGTTGAAAAAAATGGTGGAAGGCACAGATATAAGTGTGAAAGTAGTTAACAATGAGAGCAGGGTTTTTCTGGATGGGCGAGATGTCACAGATGTTTTGAGAACTGAAGAAATCGCTCGTTTAGCCTCAGATGTATCCACTCTTTCAGTAGTCCGGAGATTTTTACTGGGCATACAGCGTAACGTTTCTTCTTCGGGGGGCGTAGTTGCAGAAGGTCGGGATATGGGAACGGTCGTTTTCCCAGATGCGGAGCTGAAAATTTATCTCGATGCAGATTTCAAAGAGCGGGTTAAGCGCCGCTACCTTGAACTTTTGGGGCGCGGTCAGGATGTTGATTATGTGAAGTTGCACGATGAAATGGGGAGGAGAGACCGCCAAGACAGGGAAAGGGTTCTTGCACCCCTTTTGCCCCACCCGGATGCACATATAATAGATACTACCCGCATGAGCGTTGATGAGGTGGTGTCTGTTATTATGAATTTGGTAAATGGCTATTTTGCAAAAGGGGAGTGAAATTGTTATAGTTGATAGAAAAATCAGGTTAATGTGACGTCAATATGCTTGATATTTTGTAGACCCTATGATAGCAGTCCAAAATGAGTTAATAATGACCAGGGGGTAAGGGTTTGATGGTAAGTGGTGGACCTAATAAAAACAGTTTAACACAGCATGAGGAAAACATAGAAGGGAGGGAAGATATAAAGGACAGTTCAAAAGGCGAGTCTCAAATTTCAAATAGTGAGACGAGGGGATTTAAAGAGTTGTATGAAAAGTCTTTACAGAGCGTTCATATGGGAGAAATTGTGGTTGGTCGGGTTGTGCAAATCACACCAGATGTAGTCATGGTCGATGTGGGATGGAAGACAGAGGGTTATATCCCGATTCGTGAGGTTAAAGATGGTAAAGGCAATATAACTGTTTCTGAAGGAGATCAGATTGAAGTTCTTGTGGACCGTAGGGACAGTGAAGGTAATCTTGTTCTATCCAGGGAAAAGGTTGTTCGTTTAAGAATTTGGGATGAAGTCAAAAAAGCATACGAGGAGAAGTTAGAGATCAGAGGGAGGATCACTGGTAAGATAAAGGGGGGGTTTTCAGTAGATATAGGTGTTCCAGCATTTTTACCAGGATCCCAGCTTGATATCAGGCCTGTGAAAGATCTTGACCGATATATAGGTCAAACCCTTACCTTTCATGTTCTTAAATACGACCGTAAAAGGAAAAATGTGGTTCTTTCAAGGAAAGAAGTTTTGGAAAAAGAAATTGAGAAAAAGAGGAAAGCCACTCTGGAGAGTTTAGAAGTGGGTAAGATTGTGGAAGGTGTGGTGAAAAATGTGACCGACTATGGTGTATTTATTGATCTGGGGGGTGTAGATGGTCTTTTACATGTGACCGACATTTCATGGGGCCGAGTGAATAGGCCGGCGGATGTTTTCAATAAAGGGGATAAGGTGGTTGTGAAGGTGCTTTCGCTTGATAGGGAAAAGGAACGTGTTTCCCTTGGACTGAAACAACTCACTGAGGATCCGTGGAGCAATGTGCAGGAAAAGTATCCTGTGGGTAGTGTAGTGGATGGTAAAGTTGTGAACATAATGGATTACGGAGCATTTGTAGAACTGGAACCTGGGGTTGAAGGTCTGGTACACATTTCAGAAATGTTTTGGAGCAAAGACATACGCCATCCTTCCAAGATATTGAAGATTGGTGAAAATGTAAAAGTGAAGGTTCTTGAAGTGAACAGAGAAGGAAAACGTATTTCTCTGGGGTTAAAACAAACGATGCCGAATCCGTGGGCAATTTTGAAGGAGAAGTATCCAGAAGGCTCTATAATAAAAGGGGTGGTCAGGAATGTTACGAACTTTGGTGTATTTGTAGGTGTTGAAGAAGGTATCGATGGTCTGATTCACATATCTGATATCTCCTGGAAACCTAAAATAAAACATCCCGGGGAAATGTTCAAAAAAGGTCAAGTTGTGGAAGCAATGGTTCTTGGAGTTGATGTTGAGAACGAGAAATTTTCCTTGGGAATTAAACAGATGCAGAAGAATCCTTGGGAAGAATTTGCTGAGAAGTATCCCCCTGGCTCGGTGATCTCGGGGAAAATTACAAGCATAACTGATTTTGGCGTGTTCGTCGAAATTGAAGAGGGGATAGAAGGGTTGATTCATATCTCTGAACTTAGTCCACGACGTGTCAAATCAGCCGCTGATATATATTCTGTGGGCGATACCGTAGCAGCAGTTGTGAAATCCATAGATCTTCAAAACAGGAAGATTCGTTTGAGCATAAAGGATTATGAGCTAACAGTAGAGGGGTCGCTTGTAAAGCAGTACCTGAACAACAAAGAACACGTCGGGCAAAACCTGGGGAAGGTTTTATCAGAGGTAAAGATAGTAGATACCAAGCGTTAATATGAAAGCATTAAGAAGACATCCTTTTCTGTTCGGAGTTTTGCTAATGATTACTGTTATCGTGTTTTTTTCTGCTCTGATATTCTTAATAACCTTTTTTTCAAGAAAGAGTGTCGATCTTTATGGAAGCGAGAAAGTG
This sequence comes from Syntrophales bacterium, assembly GCA_026417625.1. NCBI lineage: Bacteria > Pseudomonadati > Thermodesulfobacteriota > Syntrophia > Syntrophales > Syntrophales bacterium. The sequence goes on from JAOACW010000008.1 coordinate 66,262, forward strand.
GGCATTATAACGGTGGAGGGCATTCTTTTTGATGCGAAAGATGCGATACGTCAGATAAAGGAATTTGAGGAGGAGGATAAGATTAAGGCGATTGTTATTCGAGTGGAGTCACCTGGTGGTAGCGTAGTAGCCTCTGAGGAGATCTACAGTGCTATCAAATCATTGCGGGAAAAGAAAAAAGTGGTCGCATCTTTAGGTGGTATAGCTGCTTCGGGTGGTTATCTTGTGGCGTGCGCCGCTGACAAAATTGTGGCGAATCCGGGGACAATAACGGGTAGTATCTCAGCGCTCATGCATTTTGCGAATGTAGAGTCATTGATGCAAAAAATTGGATTACGTTCGATTGTAATCAAGAGTGGTAAATTCAAGGATATAGGCTCTCCTGTACGAGAAATGACCACTGAAGAGCGGGCATTATTGCAGGGACTTGTAGATGATATTTACGAGCATCTCCTAGAAGTGATTTCTAAGGAGAGGAAGATAAAAAAGGAAGAGTTGCGAAAAATAGCTGATGGTAGGGTTTTTACGGGAAGACAGGCTAAAACCTTAGGGTTGGTAGATGAACTTGGTGACCAGAGTTTTGCGGTTAAGCTTGCAGCCTCTATGGCAGGATTGAAAGGAGAGCCCCAAGTTGTGTATCCCTCAAAGCGAAAAGCTTCTTTTAAAGAACTACTTATAGATAGCTTGCTCTCGCCGATTTTGCAACAATTGCATAAACAGGAATCGAGTTTCAGTGGAGTATACTACCTTTATGTTTCACCTTATTGATATAATAATTGTTTAGGTATGAGCTACAACAGTATTCTACTTGAAATAAAAAAAGGATATGCCATTGTAACCCTCAATCGCCCTCAAGAAATGAATGCCCTAAACTGGGAAATGAGGAGAGAGCTCGACCATGTATTCGACAGATTAGCGGAAGCGAAGGATGTGAGATCGATAATTATAACTGGGGGGGACTATGTGTTTTCGGCTGGGATGGATTTGAAAGAGATGTCAACCTTACCTGATGAAGAGATCCCGGCTTTTTTCGCCTCTATAGTTCGTTATCTTGACAAGATCTATAATTGCCCAAAACCAGTAATCGCTGCTGTAGGAGGTATAGCTCTAGGAGGGGGGTTTAATATCGCGACTGTCTGTGATTTCATCGTGGCGTCTGAGAGTGCAATTTTCGGTCATCCCGAGCTCAAGTTAGGGCTGAACCCACTTTTCAGCCCCTTAAGAAATAGAGTCGGTTTGACAAAGGCAAAAGAGCTGATCATGCTTGGGGAACCTATAGGGGCTATGGAGGCTTTACGTATTGGGCTTGTTAATGTAGTTGCACCGCCTGAGAGGTTTATGCAGGAAGCCATAAATATGGCGGAACAACTGGCACAATATTCCCCCTCTGTTATAGAGGCAGTTAAGAAAATTGCTAACGTGACATCCTTTATGGATGATAGGAAAGCTCTAGAACTGGAATTTGATGTGATGGTCCATCTCTACTCAAGCACTGAAAGAAAGATACTTATGAGTGAATTTATGACCCGGGAATATCTCGAACGGATGCGAAAAAAAATGGGGTTTAAGAAACCCCATCAGACGTCCCAGTCACTATCGGAAGATACAAAGTCCTTCAGTTGATCTCTTCTCTTTTTGTGTTGCAGTTTTTTTATAGCCTTGGCTTCAATCTGCCTTATACGTTCTCGCGTCACACCCATCATTTCCCCTACTTCTTCGAGGGTAAAAGGTCCGAAATGACAGGCGACCCAAGTACAATTATAGTACTTTTCGTTCTTTATGAACCACTCGCAGGTGTTTTCTGGACATACTTCAGTTATTAATGATCCCTTCTTTTTACAACGGTATTTTCCACTCACTTTTTCGGTCACTGATTTTGACCTCATTTTTAGAAATTGGCTGCCATAAAATATTAACCATGTCCTTTTTTGTCAACCCCAGTATGGGATCGATTGAATAGCATCACCTGTCAGAATTGGTTTATTTGGCAAAGTGATCTTCAGTTTGTGGTAATGAAGCTTCATTGAACGTACGGTTGGGAAATCAAAAGCGGATATCTTATACAGAAAACTCAAAGGAAACTTGATCTCTTCGGGTTATACAACGGTGTAAATTTTGATGATCTTTTAGAAAACAGTTTTACTCTTTGCTATGGCTGCATTCATCTCTTCAAGGCCTATAGTTATTCTTGGCCCGAGGCGAAAAATTGTATCTCGTATTATGTAAACCTTTCCCATTTGAACCGCAGGTAATTTTTTTAAGCGGGAGAGCAAATTTTGTATATCCTCTTCCATTCCTTTGCTCTGACCGACAAATATTATCTGTGGCTGGCGGTTCATAACCTCTTCGAGAGAAAGTTTCGGGTAAAATTGAGTTGTATTTGCAGCGATATTTTCAAGACCCAACATATCCATAGCTTCTCCAATAAGAGTGTTCGGGCCTGCAACAATAAGAGGATCCGGTTGCACGACAAACATTGCAAGAATTTTGTCCTTTAAACGCTTCCCTTGGAATTTGTTTAATTTTCTCTGCAATTCATCCGCCCTCTCATTTGCCACTTTAGGAACTTCTAGATACTTCCCAAGAGCTCTAATTGCTTCGGGTAGTTCTTTTATTTTCCTAGCCCTGAATACGTAGGTTCTGATTCCTAATTGGTGCAGTTTAATGGCAATGTGCAAAGGGTTACCATCATCGGTCATTATAACGAGATCAGGTTTCGCAGCGACGATTGCTTCTATAGACGGATTGGAAAAGCCCCCTACCTTTGGTTTTTTCAGCGCTTCCTGTGGATAATCGCAGAATGTTGTAACTGCAACTACCCTTTCCCCCAATCCCAGAGAAAAGAGAATTTCTGTGATGTTAGGAGCCAGAGATACGATTCTTTTTGGAGGTGCAGCATTGGCTTCAGTATAGGTTAGAAAAAAAAACACATTGCAAAAGGAGACTAGTAAAAAAATCACTGGATAAGGGGTAGTCCGATGTTTATTACTGTTCACTTTTGTCCACTGAGCTGTGGAGGTACACATTGCGGATGGGAAATGGTATTGTGATACCTTCCTGGGCGTATCTTTTTTGAAGACGCTTTATGAGTTCGTGTTTTATTGAGAATTGATCAGCGTACGTTCTGGCCTTCAGTATAACTGAAAAAACGATACTCGATTCTCCAAAGGTATGATACCTTATGAATGGTGTGTGATTTTCTACCCCACCAGGCACTTCTCGCATGACCTTTTCAGCTTCTTCTATGGTTACTCTTTCTACTTTTTCTAGGTCGCTATCATAACTTACACCCACGTTTACAATCACATTAGTTTCTTCCTCTGGTCGGTTGAAATTTATAAGTACCGTTTTGGCGAGTTCAGCATTCGGTACTATTATCATGTAATTCTGCATTGCTCTTATTGTGCAGTAACGCCAAGTTATGTCCTGAACAAAACCTTCCAGACCCGGTGTTAAACGAACAAAATCGCCTGGTTTTATCTGTCGGGACATTATAATGTGAATACCAGCAAAGAGGTTGGCAAGCGTATCCTGTAAAGCGAGAGCGACGGCCAATCCTCCAATGCCCAGTGCTGTAAGAAGAGGTGCAATTGAAATACCCAATAAATTGAGCAGTGTGAGCAATCCAATAAGGAAGACAACTGTACCAATAATGTGACTGAAAATGGATACGGAGAAAAAATCCTTGCCTAGTTTTTCGCCGTAGCTATCAACGAAGCGAATTGACATTTTTGTGAGCACCACAGTGACGAGCAATATCAGTGAAGCCATTAGAATTTTTGGAATTAGATTAGCGTAGGGTGTTCCTTTTGCGTAATGAATGGCTGTAAAATAGATGCCGAGAATTGTAAAAAAAATGAAGGTACTGCCTTTCAAACTAATAAGAATTATCTCATTAAGACGAGGGGTGGTTTTGTCGGTGATTTTTTCCAGTTTCAAGAGAATGAATTTTTCCAGAATAAAACCAATAATAATACCCCCGCCCGTATACAAAAATGGGAGGATTGACTTAATTCGAATGTAATCTTCAATAGACATTAATTTTTCTACCTTAACAGTGAAGAAGGTAATTCACTTAAGTAATATTTTACCCTCGGGTCTACACTGAGTTTGTGCTCAGGCAGATCCGAGGGTAATTTTCTATTCGTTTAGTTTTCTCAGCAACTCTTCAGTAACTTCGTTTACAGATGGCCTTCCATCTACCTCTATTACTTTAACCCTCTCCTTTAAGTAATTTATCGCAGCCAATGTGCCACTTTTTGTATCGTAGTAAATATCGTGTCTTTTATCTATCGCTTCTTCGTCCTGGTCATCTGCGCGTGTGGTTAACGTTTCACATCCGCATACACGGCACACCATTTTCCCCTCTTTTAACGCCGGTTTTATTGCCTCTATGTGTATATTATTGGGATGGTTGTTGTCCACAGCGCAAAGTCTACGTCCCATAATTCGCTGTTTGGCTATTTCTCGTGGTAGAACGATCTCGATTACATAGTCAAGCTTCATATTTTCGTTGTTGAGGGCCTTCCAAAGCGCTTCGGCTTGGGCAAGATTCCTGGGGAACCCATCGAGAAGCCAACCATTTTTGCAATCAGGTTGTTTGAGCCTTTCGAGTATCATGGGGATGGTGATCTCATCAGGGACCAATTCACCTTTTTCAATGTAACTTTTAGCTTTTTTGCCGAGTTCTGTTTCGTTTTTGATATTCTCCCTAAAGATAACACCGGTTTCTATGTGGGGTACGCCAAACTTTTTCTGAATAACTGCGCCCTGTGTGCCTTTTCCACTACCATTAGGTCCGAAGATAAGAATGTTCATATCCCTACTCCTTTCGGTGATATTAATTTGGGTGTACTACTATTCAAAGCGCGCTACATATAATTAATCTTGTGCATTTTCGCAACCTTTAAAGTACAGAGGGGCAATAACTTATAAAGCTTGACAAGGATTTGTTAATCTTTTAGCGTGGGATACCAAAATATTTGCAGAAAGTTTCTCTAAAACAACAAATACTTCGCATAACGGAGGTCTTGCTCGGATATGATCGGCATTCTAATAACCACTCATGGAAATCTCGGTGGTGAACTGATCAAAGCGGTGGAGATGATAAAGGGTCCTGTAAAGGGTATAATGCATATATCAGTGGATCAAACGACCAGTCTGGATGAGATAAAGAAAGAAATAAGTTGGGCTATCAAAAAACTCGACGTAGGTCAGGGTGTGGTAATCCTTACAGATCTCTTCGGAGGTACTCCTTCAAATATATCACTGACGTTTCTTAAAGAAGGAAGAGTTGAAGTCATAACTGGGGTAAATCTTCCCATGCTGTTGAAGATAACCGAGGTTAGGGACAAGCTTCCTCTGAAGGAATTCGCCCGCACTATTAAAGAATATGGGATAAAAAACATCCATGTTGCAAGTGACATACTGAGTAAAAAGATTTCGTGATAATTTGCGATGAATATAGTTTTGGTACGTGTTGATAGTAGACTTGTGCACGGTCAGATAATCGAGGCATGGGTACCTTTTTTGGAGGCAAAATGTATTATTGTTGTGAATGATGAGGTTGCGGGTGATTTATTCAGAGAAACGCTTATCAGGATGGCGGTACCTCGTGGAGTTGATGTTGTAGTTCACAGTGTTGAAGAGTTTGCTAGGTCAGGATATGAACACCAGAGAGGCGAAAGAAAAACGATCATTCTGTTTGCTTGCCTATCTGATGTTGTCAGGGCATTCAAAATGGGATTCAGGTTTCCACGCATAAATATAGGCAACGTCTACACGGAAAGTTGTGTTTGCCAATTATCTTCGTGCGTACAGTTGAGCGAAGAAGATGTTAGAAATCTGCAGTTTCTTGTTGAGAATGGGGTGGATATCGAATTGAGGCGAGTGCCAAAAGATAAACCCAAATTTATTAAAGAATTCCCTGTATCAAAGTGAAAGTTGCGATCCAATGCTTTGGAAGACAGTAGTGGCAACTATTACGGGAGGTATATTGTGCCTTGATAGGGTAGCTCTCCATTTAATGATTTCAAGGCCTATTGTAGTTGCTCCTACAGTCGGTTTGTTTCTCGGGGATATTAAGACGGGTCTGTATATTGGTGCTGTAGTTGAACTAATGTGGATGGATCGACAACCCATCGGAAATTACATTCCTCCCAACGATTCCTTGACGGCTGTGGTAATGACCGCCGCTTCCATAATAGTAGCAGGTGAGGTAGGCTATAGCTCAAAACAATTGATAGCTCTCACAGTTCTTCTCCTGTTACCTTTGGGGTTTTTCTCTCAGAAGATGGACATGATTCTTGTGAGAATTAACGATAAAGTGTTTGACAGTATTTTAGATGAAATTCAGGAAAAAGGGGATACTAAGAGACTGGAACGAGAGCATTGGAAAAGTTTGATGAGGTACTGGATCTCCTATCAGGCATTTATATTAGCAGGGACAGTACTAGGGACAGGATTGGTTTTTTTTATTTACAACTCATCAGGCAAGAACCTATGGAAAGTACTTGAAATCATGTACTTTATGTTGCCTGTTTTTGGTTTTTCTGTTGCTTTGCGGGCAGTTGACTCATCCAACAAAATGATCTTCTATTCTTTAGTTTTTTTGCTGGTTATAGTGCTTTTTGTGGTATATGGTGCGCATTTTTGAGATGGTATCGGATGATGTTCCATATGTACAGCGTATTGAAGAATGTTCTTTTGGTGTGGCCCAAGATATATCAATGTGGTTAAGAGAACTCAGCTTGCCTTTCTCAAGAAATTATGTGGCGAAGAATGATGAAGGACAGATTCTAGGTTTCATATCTTTTTGGGTTTTAAAAGTGGAAACACAGCTCATTCAAATAGCTGTTGATGAAGGATCAAAGCGAAGGGGTATTGGGAGTGTTTTGCTTCAGAAGATGTTGGACGTTTCAGCTGAACTGGGAATTAAAGAGGTTTCTTTAGAGGTTAGCGAGAAAAATAGGGCTGCATATAAGCTGTATCGCAAGTTTGGTTTTCAAGTGGTGGGGAAAAGAAAAGCATATTACAGTCGTATTGATGGTGATGCCCTTATAATGAGAAAGGTAATATGTTAGTAAGTGCCGAAGTGGTATCTAACATTCCAATTGCACCTCTGCATTACCACCTTACTCTTTCCCTAGAAGAAAGGATAAAAGATCCTCACCCGGGCCAATTTGCAATGATAAAAGTTACTGGTGGATATGATCCTTTACTCATGAGACCTTTGAGTATTTACGACTATATGAGAGGCCCGGAGAAGGATCTCTTAGAATTTGTTTATCAGGTTCGGGGGAAAGGTACCCGTTTTCTATCGGAGCTCGATAAGGGTAGAAAAGTGCGTTTGATGGTTCCCCTTGGGAAAGGCTTTACAATTCATAACGAAGCTCAGCGTGTAGTTCTCATAGCAGGCGGTTTGGGGATCGTACCGATTTCTTTTTTAGCGAAAAGTTGGTACTCTAGGAAAGAAAAAGAATTGGAAATAATTTGCTACTTTGGTGTAAAGTCTGCCACCTCAGTTATAGGTCTTGAAAAATTGAGGAATGCCTGCGATAAAGTTAGGATATTTACAGAAGACGGATCGTTGGGGAAAAAGGGTCTTGTTATAGATGGTATAAGGGAGGATATAGGCAAGCTCGCAAATTTAGGCACTTTTTTTTACGCGTGTGGTCCTAAGGATATGCTTATTGCCCTCGCTCATGTAGTATTGCCAAAAGGTATCCCATGTGAAATATCCCTAGAAGAAAGGATGGCCTGTGGTGTTGGCGCGTGTCTGGGGTGTGTTGTTCCGATCAGGACTCAGGTTTCGTACACTTACAAATCGGTGTGTAGAGAAGGACCTGTTTTCCCTCTTCATGAGGTGGTACTAGTGAGAGATTAATATGGAACCAGATTTAAAAGTGACATTGGGACCGTTAGTTCTGAAAAATCCAGTTATGACTGCTTCGGGGACTTTTGGCTACGGGAGAGAATATTTTGATTATGTGGATCCCAGCGAGCTTGGAGCAGTAGTTGTTAAAGGTCTCTCATTGAATCCTCGACTTGGTAACCCACCGCCGAGGATTATGGAGACTGCAGGGGGTATGCTCAATGCTGTGGGTTTACAAAACATAGGTGTTAAAACTTTTATTGAAGAAGAGTTACCCTGGTTAGTAGACAAGGGGGTAACGGTAATAGCCAACATATACGGGGAAACAATAGATGAGTATTGCGAGGTTTGTGAATTGTTGTGCAGGGCAGGGGGGATATGCGCTATCGAAGTAAATATTTCCTGCCCAAATGTACAGGAAGGTGGGATTCTGTTTGGACAGGATTCGAAGATGGCAGCTCAAGTTACGAGAGAGGTAAAAAAGGTATCGAGTTTACCCGTCATTGTAAAATTAACACCCAATGTCACAGATATCACGGAAATAGCCTTAGCTTGTGAAGAGGCAGGGGCAGATGCAGTATCGTTGATAAACACATTTAGGGCTATGAGTATAGACGTTTGCACTCGAAAACCCCATTTAGGCAACGTAGTAGGTGGTCTTTCAGGGCCTGCGATAAAACCAATTGCTCTGCGTATGGTGTGGGAAACGGTAAGAAAGGTGAAAATTCCAGTTATCGGTGTTGGGGGGATATCGACTGTGCAGGATGCCCTTGAGTTTCTCATAGCGGGTGCAAAGGCAATTCAGGTCGGTACAGCCAATTTCTTTAATCCTCGTGCCACAGTAGAAATTATTCACGGATTGAAATTTTTCTTGAAGCAGGAAGGTTTTTCATCAATTGGAGATATTATTGGAACATTTGAAGAAGGATAGCGGGGGGTACTGAACGATGGGAAACTATGAAATAATTGCCGAAGGTATTTACTGTGTTGGTGGTCCGGGTATTTCCCGAACAGATGACGCAACTGTATTTATTATAGATTTTTCAGGCGAACTGGTTATGATTGACGCCGGTGCAGGAGGTAGCACAAGATTGCTGATAGGAAACATTGAAAAGGCTGGTTTCAACCCTAACTCAATAACTCATCTTTTCCTTACCCACTGTCATATTGATCACATTGGTTCAGCTCCGGCATTCCGAAAGCGTTTTGGATGCCGTTTGGTTATGCACGAGGAGGATGCGTCAGCGCTGGAGTCTGGAGATCCTGTACGGACCGCCGCAAACTGGTACGATACGACGTTTCCACCTACGACAATCGATATAAAGTTGAGGGGTGAACATGAAATCTTTACATTCGGTGGGGAAGAACTTCACTGTCTCCACACCCCGGGACATACCCCTGGTTCCATATCCATCTACATTGATAGGGGAGGACAGAGGATTCTCTTTGGTCAAGATATCCACGGACCTTTCCTGGCAAGTTTTGGGTCAGACCTGGAAAAGTGGCGCGCTTCTATGGAAAAGCTCATCGCTCTGAAAGCGGATATTCTCTGTGAGGGACATTTTGGTATCTTTCAACCAGCTGATAGGGTAGAACAGTACATAAGGAAACACTTGAAGTTAAATCGCTGATTTTTTTAGAGAATTTATTTCTTCGAGTTTTTCCTCCAAGCGTTTTCGTGATATGGGAAATGCTGTTTTAAGTTCCTGAGCGAAGAGGGAAATTTTGTATTCCTCTATCATCCAGCGGAATTCCTCCACAGCTCCGGCTAGCGCAGTGTTTTGTGATACTTCTGAACTTTTTTTTAATTCGGTATAACGCTCTTCAAAGTATTGAATTTCTTTCTCTTTTAATAGAGCCTTTCTTAGATCCCTGATTCCCCTTTCAGCTTTTATAGCGAGTGCCCTCATATAACGGCTCAGATCGGAAAATCGGTCATCGGGGTAAATCTCAATGAAATTTGGAGGCATAAGTTTTTTTAATTCTTGCCGCACAGAAGCTGTAAAACTAAGGGCAGCGGGATTTTTTGTCTCCCGGGCTTCGATCTGCTTTATCGTTTTTTCCGTATCATGATATGTGTCTAGTAACAGTTCTGCTGCTTTTACTATTTCTTGCCCTCTCTGTAAGATCAAAGGCCTCACTCTTTCTCCATGCTCATCAAATTCCTTTTTGCTTCTTATATTTTTTGCAAAAAGATCATTCATGACCCTGTTGTAAATGGACTGTTCAATTGCTCTGTTTCCTCCCAGGCTTAGGGAAAGGTTTTTAAGTTTTGGTGATATAGAGATGCTTCTTCTTAAATGTTTGGTGTGTTTAGCGTAAAATTTTTCGTACAGACATCTTACTCCCCGTAAGTGGTTGGATAGGGCATTATCCATGTCTCTGAAGATTCGCAAATTGACTTTTCCATCTTTGCATTCCAGCGCTGGATAGGCGTAGCCAATCTCTACGTTATTCTTTAGAAGGGGAACACGTTCCGGTAGGTCACCAAAATCCCAGGTGGATAAATCTTCTTTCTCCCACCTTGATTTTTCTTTTTCAAAGGCGGCCTGTACCATGTCTTCTACTACTGTTTCTTTTAAAAGGGAGAGATCGCGGGAACAGGCATGTGTGACATTGTCGTTTCCGACAACTTCAATTCTTAGTCTGAGAAAATCGGGCAGTTTTTCGTTTAACCATGCTTCCGCTGGTATATGAATTCCGTAATTTGCCTGAAGGAAAGAACTCAGGGCGTTTACTAGTGGTTCTTCTGATTGCAGTATAGATTTCAGTGCAAGCGTGCAAATTTCTGAAATAGAAGGCAGTTTTCTTCGGTACTCCCGAGGGAGTTGTTTTAAAAGCATCGTTATTTTTTGTTCAAGAAGTCCAGGAACTGCTCTTTCTAATGTCGATTCTTTAATTTTTGCAAGGAGTTCCAAAGGAACCTTAAGGGTTACACCGTCTTCAGGTGATCCTGGGGCAAAACGGTATTCAATGGGTAATGAATGGCCATTTAAGGATAATTCATCGGGGAAACTTTGAACCACGCTCTCGTTAAATGCTTCATTTATTATGTCATTTTCTTTCAGGAAGAGGAATGAGTCTCCTCCTCTTTCTTTGATGATTTTCTTCAGACTCCTGACGTCTGAAACCCCCACAAGGTTGTTCTTATAGAATTGGAAGATCGTTTCTTCGTCGAGAATGTTCCATCGACGGAGCTTGTTTTCTATTTTTTTTATTTTCTCCACAATCTGGAGATTATGTGAGAGAAAACGGAAATGGGTTTTGATTTCACCCGTCATAAGCCCTTCTCGAATGAAGATGTCTGTAGCCTCATCGGGATTGACATGTTTGTAAGACACCGTTCTACGGGGAACAATGACAAGTCCCCACAGAGAAACTTTCACATCCACAACAACCTCTCCTCGGTGGGAATCAAATCGGGGGGAGGAGTATGAAAGTGTACAGAGGTGTTTTCCCATCTCTTCTATCCATGAAGGTTCTACTTTGGCAACCAATCGGGCGAATAGACGGTTGGTCTGCACCAACTCTGCAGCTACGATCCACTTTCCGCCTCGTTTGTACAAACCGGAGCCAGGATGAATGAGAATCTTTTTTCCTTTTGTTCCTTTGTACAAGTTACCCTCTTCCTGCTCGGCAACGTGGGATAGATAGCCGGAAAGTATAGCTTTATGAACCGCTTCGTAGATATCTTCCTGCTTCGGTAATGGTTTGAGTTTATCAAAAAGGGCTTCTGCATGTTCGTCGAGTATGCGGTTGATCTGTTCGTATACATCTCGCCACTCTCGCATCCTTCTGAAGGAGAGGTAATTTTCTTTACAGAACTTCCGCAGCTGATTCTGTGTTTGTAGGCGGTCCCATGTGTTGTGAAATTCATTCCAAATTTTGAGAAGAGTCATGAAATCGGATCTACTGTCGCTGTAAAGCGCGTGTTTCTCATCTGCTTTTTTCTCAAGTCCCAATGGGCGTTCTCTGGGATCAATAATCGTTAAACCTGATACTATGACCTGAATCTCCCTTCTACACCCGCGTCTTATTCCCTCAAGAAGGATTCTTGAAAGGTGGGGATCCAATGGGAGTTTTGCCATGATGTTGCCAAGTTCTGTAAGTTTCCACGAGCCATCTTTATCTCTATGTATGGCTCCTAGTTCCTGAAGTTGCTCAAACGCATCGGTTATATTTTTCTTTTGCGGGGGATCTATGAAAGGAAATTCCTCTATATTTCCGAGTTTGAGGTATAGCATCCTCAAGACGACCCCTGATAAATTGGATCTGAGAATCTCAGGCGTTGTGAAACGAGGACGCTCCAGATAATCTGTTTCGGAGTATAAACGAATACACACACCGTTCATAACACGTCCACACCGACCCATGCGTTGGTCGGCACTCGACCTGGATATAGGTCTTATGGGTAGACTTGTTGTTTTCGAACGAGGATTGTATTGGGATATGCGGGCAAAACCTGTGTCTATCACAAATCTTATATTAGGTATAGTAATGGATGTTTCGGCTACGTTTGTGGATACAATAACTTTCCGACCCGTAACAGGATGGAATACCCGTTTCTGATCTGACCATGGAAGTCTCGAATATAAAGGCAAAACTACTGTTTTTGTTCTAACAATGGAGAGCAGACGTTCGCATGTCTCCCTGATATCCTGTTCTGTTGGCATGAAGACAAGGATATCTCCGTATGGTTCATTTTCTTCAAGTTCCCGAACAGCCTCCAGTGTCGCATCGATGTATGTGAATTCACCTTCTTCCTCTCTAATTGGGTCAATGGGTCTATATTCGACTGATACTGGATATAGGCGTCCCGAAACTTCGATAATGGGTGGATTTTCGAATGCTTTAACAAACTTTTCGGTCTCTAATGTGGCGGATGTGATAATAACTTTGAGATCTTCTCTCTTTTTTATAAGATTTCTAAGAATACCAAGAATGAAATCTATGTTCACGCTTCTCTCATGGGCCTCATCCACTATGATGGTATCGTACATTCGAAGCTCAGGATCACTTTGGATTTCCATGAGGAGTATCCCATCTGTCATAACCCGAACGAGGGGATTTGCTGCTTTGACTTCCTCAAAACGTATCTTGTAGGAAACTGACTGACCGATACTTTCTCTTAATTCTTCGGCTATACGGTGGGCGATGGATACCGCTGCAACCCGACGAGGCTGAGTGCATCCGATCATACCTGACACACCTCGCCCAGCTTCGATGCACATTTTTGGTATCTGTGTGCTTTTGCCCGAACCAGTCTCTCCGGTAACTATGATCACTTGATTATTCCTGATGGCGTCAACGATCTCCTCTTTTTTGGCGGTTATAGGCAGTTCGGGGGGATAGTGAATATTTGGTTGGAAAACCCCCTTCTGGCGACCCGAGATGTTTTTGTCACTTATTTTAAAGTATCCCATTTGTTTCACCACGTATTTATATACAGATGTTATTGGTCACTGAGCAACAAAAATTAGAAGAAAGAGAGTATACCCATCTAAACAGTACTTAGTAAGAAAGAACAAAACTCAAAAGAGTGACTAATGTTGTTCCTTCGACGATTATTGATTGATATCAATGGCGATTGTGTTTTTCACATCTTTTAGTTAATTAGTACGAAACTTGACAGTCTCTGAGAGTGAGTGGTATATCGATTTTCCAATTAAAAATTGATAAACTAAAAGTGAATCAAGAAATAAAATTTCTATGGATGTGTGAAATGATGAAGGGAAAGATACTCAATCAATTGAATTCTGTTAAAAAATTTTGGATTTTTTTTATTGTTTTCAGTCTATTCTTTTTAACGAGTTCTGAGACAAAGGCAAGTTCAGAAATAATAAGCGATTTCTTGAAAGAGAACAATTATGAGTTGATTTCTTTAAAGGTTCTCAAAACGGGAGACATTGTGCAGAGTATCAAAAAATCCTTATTGGGTGAATACTATACAGAATATTACCGTCCTGTCTTAATTAAGATCAGTGCGAGGTGTAAACCAACTGGAAAGTATTACGATGCGATTATCGAAACAAGACAGTATAGAGACAAATGGGGAGAGTGGAAATTTGATAATTATGTAATATTAGACATCGAGAGATCTTTTCCAAAAACAGTTTGTGAAACGGAAGAAGATATTAAAAAAAGGTTGAGAAAAGAAAAAGAAGAACAAGCAAAACTTGAAATAGAGGCTATGTTGAAAGATAGGTTCGTCAGGTTGGATTTGTATGATAAAGAAGTATCAGATGCTGAAAAAGGTATACTCAAAGACAGGATGCCAGTTCTCGATAAGAAAACAAATTTAATATGGTATCATACAGGTCCTAAGTTAGAAATAAAAAGAGAAAACGCATCGGCATCAGCTGTGGAGTATTGTCGAAAATTAAAAGTTGGTAAATATCAAAATTGGCGGTTGCCAACGGAAACCGAGTTTCTTGAGTTGTGGAACTTCAAAGACAGATATAAAGGCGTGTATAATTATTTTTCAATAGGATCTCTTGATTTTAATGTTTGGGTCACTAAAACCAAAGATACGAAACACACTGTAGGAGGGGAAGGGGCCAATTGTACTACAACTTCAAATTTGAAAAAGTTTAATCACTTATGCAATGTTCTATGTGTGCATGATGGAGATTACATCAAGTAAAGTAGTATAATAACTCTCCAAAGTGTAGAAATGAGCCGTTATTATGGACCTCTCGACCCTTGAAATCTGGCTATGGGATGCGGCCTGTGCCATTCGCTGGCCGGTGGACGTGCCGAAGTTTAAGGAATAGATCCTCCAGCTGGTTTTTCTCAAGCACCTCTCAGACATCTTAGACGAAGAGCTTCTCCGCCTTGCTGAAACATTCGGTGACGCGGAAACGGGCGCGGCAACTCGTGGAGGAAGAGCGTGCCTAAGCTACAAGCGCGCTACACCAGTCACTGATTCAGCTTCTGCTTTACCAACGGAGGAAGTGACATGATTTCGACCCACAAAGCGATGTGGATGTGTTTGTGGAATTTGAGCTTGACGCTGTGTTCGGTTTCTGACGCTCGCCCGGATAGCGCGCGAGCTCTCGGATCTCTTGGGGCGAGCAGTGTATTTGGTGCCCCGCAGCGGACTCAAACCCGCCTTTGGGAAGCCGTGCTGAAGGAAGAGCAGGTGATCTATGCGGCCTGAGCGTCTGTACTTGAACGACATCATCGAGGCTGCCGACGTCATCGCCCGCTTTCTACGCGGCGTGGGTGAGGTTGAGTTTATTTTCTATGCTTGGGCAGAAGATTTTGTGAAGGAGGTTTAAATTCACTTTATTTGTTCTACCCCAAGGCAACTTGATCTAAATACTTGACGATTGTTTTAACTGGCGAAGGAATAAAATCTTTACCGCAATTACACAGGGATCACTTTAGAATAAAATGCAGGAGAAAATGATGGATTTTCTGTTTGATTTCCACTTGTTCAGGAAGGGATTTCCGACGACGCATACTATTCATCTCAAGTTTACGGAGATCGCTGCATCATCATCGTAGCGAATAACCACATCTGAATCTACGGGAATGTCTCCTTGAGGAGCTCCACCGGTCTCCCTGACAGTGATGCTTACCATGTCACCATTACATGCAATTTTAGATAAAACACCCTCCTCAAAGAAATAATCCAACCCAAAATGGAGTTTGTTTCAAGATAGTTAGATAAATGATGTCATGTAGAGTATTAGGGCTTGTGTTCTTGTAGGAAAATTGTGTGCTAAAGTCTCCATGTATAAAGAATACGTTGTTGCCACCAATGATTTTCTCGCTGAACGAAGAAAGTATTAGAGGCAAGAACTGAAGGAAGGATAAGGGAAAGTTACAGGTAGATGAAGGTTTATATGAATGGAAAGCCTGTTAAACTCTTACCCAGTATTAAAGCATGCCCTTATCAACTCCGGTTTTAATAATTGAAACAAGAAGAAAAGTTTTTGATTGATGGGGCAATGGGATGAAGCTTGATAGAGCTCTTTCGGAAGGGGTTGAGATTTTTGTTTAAAATGCAACATAAAGAACGATGTTTTTGTTTTATTTTAGCTAACAGCTGGATGATCGATACAGCAGCAATAAAAGATTTAAATAAACTTAACCTTATCATACTGATAGCTAAACAACTTCAATAATTTCACAACTAATTCTTCTCGAAACATGGCAGTATGGCTACCGTACTCTCTACATTAAGTGACATACGGTTCTCACCAAGATCTGTTATAATTTTAAGAAAGCTTCATGTGAATTGAAAGAGGTGGAGGCATTTGACCTAGAGGAGGCGCTCTATAGAGAGGGATTTATCCATATGAGCCTGTGAATTGGCGGACGCTGATGATCTTGAAACATATGAATTAAGAAGAATATGCATGTTTTCATGCAATAGCGGATGATATTCTGTAAAGGGGATACTTTTTACGTTGATTTTTATAATTCGGAATATTAAAATTTTATCAATCAACTAAAAATTCATAGGACTTTTTTCAGAAGGAGGGGCGATCTTTTGTTTAGAGTTTGTTGGGATAAGGAGATAAACGGGGTTTTGCTCAATAGTTCATGGGATGAATCATTGAATTTGTCACCCCGACCTGTGTACAGAGAGGAGCTTGATATCTTAGGATTTGACAAATATTGGAAGTATCCTGAAGACATTGAGGAACCTCTCCTTTGGGCATTAGGGAGGAGGTATTATTATAAAGGTATTTTGGTGGCTGAAGCGAAGGGAGGTAGTCTTTTTGAAGCACCAGAAATTGTAATTACCGAAGATGGTAAAGGTATAACCCTTAAACCAATAGACATGAATGAAGTGATAGAGAGAAACAAAGAAGCTTTATTTATAATAGAAAACGAGGCAATGGACTTTGTCTATGACACATACAAAAAATATAAAAATAAAGTAGATTTTATTGCCGTTGCCTTCAGCGGTGGAAAAGATTCGCAAGTTGTCCTTGACATTGTAAGCAGGGTGTTACCTCCCGATGAATATATAGTTGTCTTTTCAGATACCACAATGGAGCTACCCTATACTTATGAAACAGTGGAAAGAACCAAAAAAGAGTATCAAGAGAGATATCCTAACCTAAAATTCTATACTATTAAACCACCAAAGCCTGCTATTGAATTTTGGGAAGACTTTGGTCCTCCCAGTAGAATCCACAGGTGGTGCTGCACAGTAATGAAAACAGCACCATTTGTGAACTTTTTCCGGGAGCTCAACCACGAAAGAGGAAATTCAAAAAACCCAAAGATATTAGTCTTTGACGGCGTAAGGGCAGAAGAGAGCCATGCAAGGAGTGGGTATAGCAGGGTAGGTTTAAATACTAAATATATACTACAAATTAATGCCGAACCAATACAAAATTGGAAATTGGTTGATATTTTTCTATATTTATATTTCCGAAAGATTAATATTAATCCTTTCTACAAAATAGGCGCAGAAAGAATTGGCTGTTCAGTTTGTCCGTTTACTTCACCTAAGTCAGAATTTCTTATTTACAGATTTTTTCCAGATAAAGTAAAGAGTTATATCGAAATCATTAAAAAAATGGTTAATGTCAAACTAAGAAAAAATGACTCAGAAATTATTGATACATATATAGGTGAAGGTCAATGGAAGAAAAGGGCTGGTGGAAGAGATTTAGTATTAGAAGAGCTTATTAGGTATGATTATTTTAATAATGAAAAGACAATAGTAAAAATAAAAAAATTAGATAAAGATAAGTTTGATGAATTCCTCAATATTGTCAGTTATTACAAAACAAACAATAATTTATATGAGATTAAAAATAAGAATGATTTTGGCAACTTAAAAATTGAGTTTAATCAAAATGAAGTCTCCATAGAGATCAATAGCAGCTCATATGAGTTAACAGGAATTATAAAAAAAATAATTAATAAAGCAGTCTACTGTGTTGGCTGTAAAAATTGTGAAATACTATGTAAAAATGGAGCAATAAGGTTTGAACCAAAAATTACTATTTCTACAGAAAAATGTGTGCACTGTTTAGAATGTCTGAATATTGAAAAAGGCTGTCAAGTAGCTAAATCATTAAATATAACGGAGAGTGCAGAGGAGAAAAGTGATCGAGGTGTTATCATGAAAAAAATAACTCATAACAAATATCAAACTTTTGGATTAAGAGAGGAATGGTTAAATAATTTTATTTATGATACTGAAAATTTTATTTCTGATATACAACTTGCATATAATACAATCAAGAAAAAAACCGAAAAAGGATTCAATGGGAAAACTAAATTAGGAGTATATCAAATTGTCTCTATGTCGGTGTGGTTAATGGAGGCAGAATTTTTAAATGATAAAAAAGAGTTATCTGAGAATTTTACTTTTTTCAAAAATATTTGGCTTAAAAACAAAAGAACTATGTGGGATATTATTTTAACTAATCTTTATTTTAATTCTTCAATTATGAAATGGTATTTAGATAATTTTCAATGGAAAACTGAAATATCGAAAGATGAAATTAAAAAAAGATTAATCGATGATGACCCATTATCAAGCGCAAGAACAATATCAAATGATTTAAATGCTTTATTTCAAACTATGACGCAAACTCCTATAGGAAATGAGATAGGTCTTTGTAAAATTATAGATGATAAAAGAAAGATTATAAAGAAAGAAGGTACATCTGATGTGAGTTTAATAGGCATTTGTTACAATTTATATAAAACTTCAATGGTCTTAAAAACAAATAAATTTAGGATATTCCAATTTTACGACCCAAATTTTTTTGGAGGGCCCTACAAAGTTTATGGAATTGGCAGAACAGAATTAATAGATAAATTAATCTCTATTCAATCAAAAAGTTCGGACATACTGCATACAGAAATAACCGCTGACTTAGATAATATAACACTCAATTTTTCAGGTTTGGAAGAAATAGAAAAATTAATAAGCTGAATAATGCTAAGACATGTTCTTTTTTATAGCTTTGGCCTCAAAATGGAATGGATGGAAAATTGTCTTATAAATTTTGAAGAGAGATTTAGGGGATTAGGCCCTAAACAAAAGTTGGCATTGTATTATTATTTATTAAAAACAGAATTAATTTATAGAAAAGAGCAAACAGAGTTCTATAAATTTGTAAAAAGACTTTTTGAAAATAAAAAAAATTATTGGGGTTATTTATGGACAAATCTTTTTTTTAACACTGAATTATTTAAATGGTGGGGTAATGTTAAAAAAGGCACATACTCAAGAAAACAGTTATTAGAGGCTTTAATAAATTTCTCTGGCTCAAATAATAAATCTGTTATAAGTGGGTTGAATTCAATCCTCAGCACCCTTGAATACACCCCTATTGGCAGTGAATTGAAAATCGGTATTGTGACAAGGGAAAAGAATAAAAGGTATGTCAAAAAAGAGGGAGGATATCCTTTTGATCCATATGTTGTGTTATATGCCCTTTATAAATATGCTCATAGAAAACAAATATTTAGAATTGACATAGGGGGTATCGAAAACGAAATCTATAGTCCGCAAAAAGTACTTGTCATTGAGAGTAGATATGTAAAAAAGGTTTTATTAGAAATAGATGAGCCAGAGCTTTTGCAGACGAACGCAGAAGAAGATAGGTTAATTGCCATATTAAACCAGACATTGCATCCTTATGAAGTAATAAAAAGATACATTCAAAAGGAGCGGCTATGAAATACTCTGATTTTATCCATTTAGATTATAACTTTTTGCCCGTCTTTGATTTAGCCCAGGAACAGTTAAACTATTGGAAGAGGTTTATACCTGTAAAAAATTTTTATAGATTGATGAACGAATTTCTAAATGCCTTAGAGTCTTCAGATTTTACAAAGGTAAAATCGTTTTTGATCCATGGTGCCTATGGCGTTGGTAAAAGTCATGCCTCATCGGTGGTTAAGCACCTTCTATGTG